>NZ_JBIRXS010000008.1:0-237186 GCF_044389235.1 Rhodococcus sp. NPDC019647
ATGTCGGAGATGAGCCCGGT
Source organism: Rhodococcus sp. NPDC019647 (assembly GCF_044389235.1). Taxonomy (NCBI): domain Bacteria; kingdom Bacillati; phylum Actinomycetota; class Actinomycetes; order Mycobacteriales; family Nocardiaceae; genus Rhodococcus; species Rhodococcus sp. NPDC019647. Next base: position 21 of record NZ_JBIRXS010000008.1, read on the forward strand.
CTCGCATGCGATTCCGTTCGACCGGGACGATATTGCGCTGGACTCGGTGGGTCCGACCATCGCGAACATGGAATGCAAGCTGGTCGATCCCGGGACCGGTGCGGAGATCGAGCAGCCGGCCGAGGGGGTCAGTGCGGCGGGGGAGTTGTGGTGCAAGGGCCCGAACATCATGGCCGGGTATCTCGGTAACGAGGAGGCGACCGCGGAAACCCTGGATGCGGATGGGTATCTGCATACCGGGGACATCGCGACGGTGGATTCGGAGGGGGTGGTGACGATCGTGGACCGGATGAAGGAGTTGATCAAGTACAAGGGTTATCAGGTGCCGCCCGCGGAGTTGGAGGCGTTGCTGTTGACGCATCCGCAGATCGCCGACGCCGCCGTGATCGGGGTGCTCGACGAGGAGGGTGAGGAGGTGCCCAAGGCGTTCGTGGTCCGGCAGCCCGGCGCCGACCTGGACGAGGACGCGGTGATCGCGTTCGTCGCCGAGAAGGTCTCCCCGCACAAGAAGGTCCGCAAGGTCGAGTTCATCGACCTGGTGCCGAAATCGGCCGCCGGCAAGATCCTCCGCAAGGACCTACGCGCCGCCGAGGCCGCAAAGTAAGCACTCCCGGCCGGCCTGGGGGCGGGCGGTAGAGGGGTTCAGGACGCAAGGGTTCCGGGACGCATGCCAGGATGAACGGCATGAGTACCGGAACCCTTGTGCTGCTCCGTCACGGCGAGAGCGAATGGAATGCACTCAACTTGTTCACCGGCTGGGTGGACGTTCACCTGACCGATAAGGGCATCGCCGAGGGCAAGCGCGCCGGCGAACTGCTCCGCGAGCACGACCTGCTTCCCGACGTGTCGTACACGTCGCTGCTGCGCCGGGCGATCAGCACGGCCAACATCGCGCTCGACGCAGCCGATCGGCACTGGATTCCGGTGGTGCGCGACTGGCGTCTCAACGAACGCCACTACGGCGCCCTTCAAGGGCGCAACAAGGCTCAGGTGAAGGACAAGTACGGCGACGAGCAGTTCATGCTGTGGCGCCGCAGCTACGACACCCCGCCGCCGCCGATCGACGCGGGCAGCGAATACAGCCAGGACACCGACGCCCGGTACGCGGGACTCGACGAGGTACCCCTCACCGAGTGCCTCCTCGACGTCGTCAAGCGCCTCATCCCGTACTGGGAAGACACGATCTCCGCCGACCTGCTGGCGGGCAAGACCGTCCTCGTCACCGCCCACGGCAACTCGCTCCGAGCCCTGGTCAAGCACCTCGACGGCATCTCCGACGACGCCATCGCCGGTCTCAACATTCCGACGGGGATCCCGCTGCGTTACGACCTGGACGAGAACCTGACACCCCTCAACCCGGGTGGTACCTACCTCGATCCCGAAGCGGCGGCCGCGGGCGCTGCCGCGGTGGCGAATCAGGGCGGTAAGTAGTCCGTGTGGGCCGGCCGGGTGCCCCGTGCGCGGGGGCGCCCGGCCAACAACGGGTGAACGACGGGCGAAGAGTGCGGTTCCGACGTGTGACGTGCACGGAAATGGCTGAACCCTGCATCATCAGCGGTTCCCGCGAACGTACGATTCAGGCGTGAGCGTTGTTCAAGGCGTACTGCTTGCCGTCATGGGCGGCTTCGTCGGTTACCTGATCGGTGGTGTGCTGATTCCCATGCTGTCGACACGGCACTCGCAGCGGATGGCGGAGCAATCCGGTCTGACCATGTCGCAAGTGCTCGACCTGATCGTGCTGGCGTCGGAAAGCGGCATCGCCGTGGTCGACCAGTTCCACGACGTGGTTCTGTTCAACCCCCGCGCCGAGGAACTCGGCCTGGTCCGCAACCGGCTCGTCGACGACCGCGCCTGGGTGGCGGCTCTGCGCGTCCTCGAGACCGGTGAGCCCGTAGAAGTCGATCTCAGCACGAAGACCCCCCAGCGCGGACGTGACCGGATCGCTGTCCGGGGTACCGCACGGCTGCTCAGCAAGGAAGACCACAAATTCGTGGTCCTGTTCGCCGACGACGATTCCGAACAGGTGCGGATGGAGGCGACCCGCCGCGATTTCGTCGCGAACGTCAGCCACGAACTGAAAACCCCGGTCGGGGCCATGGGACTGCTCGCCGAGGCACTTCTCGAGTCGGCGGACGACCCGGAGTCGGTGCGACATTTCGGGGAGCGGGTGCTCCACGAATCGGTCCGCCTCGGCAAAATGGTCACCGAACTGATCGCGCTGTCCCGGCTGCAGGGCGCCGAGAAGCTCCCCGACCTCGAGGCAGTGTCGGTCGACGAGGTGGTGGACGAGGCCCTGCAACGGTGCAAGATCTCTGCGGAGGCGGCCGGTATCTCCGTCACCACCGACCATCCCAGCGGCTTCGAAGTGCTCGGTGACCGCGCACTGCTGGTCACCGCCCTCACCAACCTGGTGCAGAACGCCATCGCCTACTCACCGAAGCGGACACCGGTGTCGGTGAGCCGCTCGATGCGGGGCGCCAACGTTGCGATCTCGGTCACCGACCGCGGCGAAGGGATCGCCAAAGCCGACCAGGAGCGGGTGTTCGAGCGGTTCTTCCGAGTCGACAAGGCCCGGGCGCGGGCGACCGGCGGCACGGGACTCGGACTCGCCATCGTCAAGCACGTCGCCGCCAACCACAACGGATCCATCGAATTGTGGAGCAAGCCCGGAACAGGTTCGACGTTTACCCTGCAAATACCTGCACACATCGAGACAGTAGATCCGAACGGCGGGGACGCCGACGGCGGAAACGTCGGAAAGAGAGAAATCGGTATGGAGGCCAAGCGATGACAAGTGTGCTGATCGTGGAAGACGAGGAATCCCTGGCCGACCCGTTGGCATTCCTGTTACGCAAGGAAGGGTTCGAGACGACCGTCGTCGGCGACGGCCCCTCGGCCCTGGCCGAGTTCAATCGTTCCGGCGCGGACATCGTCCTCCTCGACCTCATGCTCCCGGGTATGAGCGGAACGGACGTGTGCAAGCAGTTACGCAGCCGATCCGGTGTTCCCGTCATCATGGTGACGGCGCGCGACAGCGAAATCGACAAGGTGGTCGGACTCGAACTCGGAGCCGACGACTACGTGACCAAGCCGTACTCCGCGCGGGAACTGATCGCCCGGATCCGCGCGGTGCTGCGCCGCGGCGTCGACAACGACCTCGACGTGGCGCAGGACTCGGCGGTCCTCGAGGCCGGCCCGGTCCGCATGGACGTCGAACGTCACGTGGTGCAGGTCAACGGCGAGGCGGTCACCCTGCCGCTCAAGGAATTCGACCTGCTCGAGTACCTGTTGCGGAACTCGGGCCGGGTGCTCACGCGGGGTCAGCTGATCGACCGCGTGTGGGGTGCCGATTACGTCGGCGACACCAAAACCCTGGACGTCCACGTCAAGCGTCTCCGCTCGAAGATCGAAACTGACCCGGCCAAGCCCGAGCACCTGGTGACCGTCCGCGGCCTCGGCTACAAGCTCGAGGCCTGAGCCGACCTCAGAACGGGTTGTAGACGTAGACGGGCCGGAACGGGGCGAACATCACCTGCGTGATGGCGTGCTCGCGTGCCTGGTCGTCGAACTGGCGGCACGACACGGCGACATAGTGTCCGTCGCCCTTGCACTCGATGACGCGGGACGTGCCGAAGGGGCTCAACACGATTGCCTTGTCGCCCCGGTCGCCGAATGCGCCGGGGTCGAGCGGCGCGACGAAGTTCGCGGTCTTGTCGTGATAGGTGTTCCAGCCGTACGGGTCGTCGGCAGGATTCGCGGCGGCGACCGGGGCGAGAGTCAGCGCGGCGGCGGCGGTCAACAGGGCAGCGGACAGAATTCGAGCAAGCATGTTCTCTCCCATCGTGGCTGTGCCCGCGAACGGGCCGTGCCGTGGCTGTGCCCGCAAGCGGGCCGTGCCTGGGAAATCGACCGCTGGGTCCGATCCGTTACCGGGCCGGGTTCCGTTGCGCGATAGAGGTGGCGGGATGGACGGCGATGAGACCGAGTCCTGCACGGCGAGCACACAACTTCGCCAACTCGGCGTAGGCGGCCTTACCGAGCAGTTCCGCCAGTTCGGGCGCATACGACTGCCACACCGCCTTGGCGCCGACATGGGCGTCGGGTGAGCCGGAGCAGTACCAGGCGAGGTCCTCGCCGCCCTCGCCCCAGCCGCGCCGGTCGTACTCGGTGATCGTCGTCTTGAGTATCTGCTCGCCGTCCGGGCGTTCGACCCATTCCTGGGTGCGGCGGATCGGGAGCTGCCAGCACACGTCCGGCTTCACTTCGAGGGGCTCGATCCCTCGCTTCAACGCCATGGAGTGCAACGCACACCCGACGCCGCCCGCGAATCCGGGGCGGTTGAGGAAGATGCACGCGCCTTTGTATCGGCGGGTGCGCAGGGCGGGCTCGTCCTCGAGGTCGTCTTCCTCGACGTAGCCCTTCTTGCCCAGACCCTTGTCCATGAACTGCCAATCCTCGGGTGTGAGCAGCTTCACCGACTCGTTCAGCTTCTCGAGATCCTCATCGTCGGAGAGGAAGGCCCCGTGCGAACAGCAACCGTCATCGGGCCGGTCCTCGAGGATTCCCTGACACGCCGGCGTGCCGAACACGCAGGTCCAGTGGGAGAGCAGCCACGTCATGTCGGCAGCGATGATGTGCTCGGCGTTGTCCGGATCGGGGAATTCGACCCACTCGCGAGCGAAATCGAGGGGAACTTCGGGGCTGGGCGTCATCTTGTGGGAACGCCCTGCTTTACCTGCTGTCACAAAGCCCGACGGTAGACCCAGTACCGTGTCAATGTGCGACTAGGGGTACTCGACGTCGGAAGCAACACCGTCCATCTGCTCGTAGTGGACGCCCACAGGGGCGGCCACCCCACACCGATGAGCTCCACCAAGTCGACATTGCGGCTGGCGGAGAACACGGACGAACTCGGTGACATCACAGCCGCGGGCGCAGACCGCCTGGTGGCGACGGTCGCCGACTTCGCAGCGATCGCGAAGACCTCGGGCTGCGGCGAGCTGATGGCCTTCGCCACCTCGGCCGTGCGTGACGCGAAAAACTCGGATGCCGTTCTCGGCCGTGTACATGTCGAGACCGGGGTGAGACTCGAAGTGCTGTCCGGCGTCGACGAAGCGCGGCTGACCTTCCTCGCCGTGCGCCGCTGGTACGGATGGAGCGCGGGGCGCATCCTCAACATCGACATCGGTGGCGGATCCCTCGAACTGACGAGCGGGGGCGACGAGGACCCGGACGTCGCGCTGTCGTTACAGCTCGGGGCGGGCCGCCTCACGCGTGACTGGCTCGAGGCCGACCCGCCGGGGAAACGCAGAGTCGCGGTGCTGCGCGACTGGCTCGACGCCGAACTCACGGTCCCGTCGAAGGAGCTGCGGGCGGCAGGGGAGTGGGATCGTGCCGTCGGCACGTCGAAAACCTTCCGTTCCCTTGCCCGGCTCACGGGTGCCGCGCCGTCCGGTGCCGGTCCCCGTGTGAAGCGCACGCTCACCTCGAGCGGTCTCAGGCAACTCATAGCTTTCATTTCGCGGATGACGGCGGCGGACCGTGCAGAATTAGAGGGAGTGAGCTCCGACCGGTCGCAGCAGATCGTCGCCGGAGCACTCGTCGCGGAGGCCAGCATGAGAGCTCTCGGGGTAGAAGAATTGGAGATTTGCCCCTGGGCTCTGCGGGAGGGTCTGATCCTCCGAAAGCTCGACACGGAAATGGGCGGTGAATTGATGGTGGGTGCTCGATGACCGAGGACAGTCAGCAGATCTCTGTTTCAGAACTGCTCAAACGCAATGGGCAGCAAGTGGAGTCCCGTGGGGGAAGACGTCGTCGCGGCGTCAAGGGCGGAATCTCCGTTGCCGAGCTGACCGGCGAGATCCCGGTCGTCCGGGATTCATCCGAGTCGAGGGCACTCGATTCCGAGCCGGAGCCCGAATCCGCGTCCGAGCCCGAACGTAAGCCCGAGCCCGAACGTAAGGCCGAGCCCGAACGTAAGCCCGAGCCCAAACCTGCGGCGACGCCCACGCGGGCCACCACGCGGTCGGTGACGGCCGATGAGCGCACTGCCGCATTCAAGGCACCGTTCGACGATGACGACGAAGACGAGCCCATCGCCAGTCGCCCTGCCGCCCGTCGCCCCGCCGCCGGTCGCAATGGCGCGTCCGCCACGGGAACATCACGTGATCATCAGGGCGCCTGGGTGAGTCGGTCCGTCACGCAGCAGCGCCCGAAGCCGGCCGCCCCACCTGTCGCGCCGGCGGCCGCCGAACCCGCTTCGGTGTCGCAAACGCCGGAACCGGCGCCCACCGTCGCCGCACCCCGCGTGCAGCCGGCTCCCGCCAAGCCTGGCCCCGCCGCCAAGCCCGCCCCCGCCGGCAAGCCTGGCCCCGCCGCGAATCAGGCTGCTACCGCCAAGCCGGCCCCGGCGGCGAAGCCGGAGGCGGAGACCAAGGCCGTCCCGAACGGCACGCCGGCGCCAGCCGCCGCCGGCATGCTCGTCAAGACACCGAAGAAGCCCGAGACCGCACCCGGGAACAAGGCGGCCGAGCAGTCGGGAACGAAGCAGTCGGGAACGAAGCAGTCGGGAACACAGCAGGAGCCTGGGCTGCTGTCTGGCTCGACGCTTGCCGGCGACCTGATGCGGCAGTCGCGCGACGCGGACGCCGCGAAGGCCGGTGAGGACACCGAGTTGATCGCCGCCGCCACCGACGAGGCGCCGGAGGCGGAAGCCGAACAGGCCGACACTCCCCGTCGCTCGCGTAAAGAGGCGAAAGCGGAAGCCGCCAGAGCTGCCAAGGCCGCGAAGGACGTCGACGGCGCCGAGCAGGAAAGTAGTGCCGCCCGGGAGTGGGCGGTTCTGGCGGGCCAGGGTGTGATCGCGGTGATCGCCGGCGCCCTGTTGTTCAAGGGCTTCGAGAAGCTGTGGGACGTGTTCCCGTGGGTCGCGCTGATCCTCGCCTTGCTCGTCATCGTCGGATTGGTGGCGATGGTGCGCATCCTGCGCCGCACCGACGACATCACCAGCTTCGTGATCGCCGTCGTGGTCGGAATGATCGTCACTCTGGGGCCGCTCGCCTTCATGCTTGCGTCGGGCTGAGTTGCTCATGGTCGGGGACAGTGGGTACGTGCAGGCGCGGCAGACACCGCGCGGGCGCAAGGTTCTGGTCGGGCTGTCGACGGCGTCGGTGTATCCGGAGAACACTGAGGCCGCCTTCCGATACGCGGCGGAGCTGGGGTACGACGGCGTCGAGTTGATGGTGTGGGCCGAGTCGGTGAGTCAGGACATCGGTGCCGTGGCCGCGCTGGTTCGCAAGTATGCGATGCCGGTTCAGGCGATTCACACCCCGTGTCTGCTGATCTCGCAGCGAGTGTGGGGCGCCGACCCGGTCGCGAAGCTCGACCGTTCGGTGCGCACCGCGGAGGCGTTGGGCGCGACGAGCGTCGTGGTGCATCCACCGTTCCGCTGGCAACGCCGGTATGCGGAGGGGTTCAGCGACCAGGTCGCCGCGCTCGAGGAGCGCAGCGACGTGATCGTCGCAGTCGAGAACATGTTCCCGATGCGGGCGGACGGCTTCTTCGGAAGCAAGGAACGTTCGGCCGAGCGGCTTCGTCGTCGCGGCGGCCCCGGGGCAGCGTTGTCGGCGTTCAGTCCCTCCTACGACCCCACCGATTCCGGTCATGCCCACTACACGCTCGATCTCTCGCACACCGCCACTGCGGGTATGGACGCGATGAAGCTGGCGGAGCGGATGGGGTCGGGGCTGGCGCATCTGCACCTCGCCGACGGCCGGGGAGCCTCGATGGACGAACACCTCATACCCGGGCACGGCGGACAGCCGTGCGCCGAGGTATGCCGTCACCTCGTCGACTCCGGATTCGAGGGACAGGCTGTGATCGAGATCAACACTCAGAACGCGCGGACCCGGCGCGAGCGGGCGTCGATGCTCGGTCAGGCGCTGGCCTTCGCCAGGGAACACCTCGGGACGGGCCGTGCCACGTCCGGTTCGGCACGTAGCCGCCCCGGCGGCGATCACGACGACACCTGACCTGAACCCCGCGGGCGATGAGGCCATTCCTGCTGCGGTAAGCTGACACCACCATTGGATAGCTGGAGTATCCAAGGGATGGAGTCCCTGATCGAGTCGCGGTAGGAGGCACCGTGCGCGTGTCGGAACTGGTTGCCTGCACCGGCGTTCCTCTGGCAACCGTGAAGTACTACCTGCGCGAGGGTCTGCTGATGCCGGGCGAGGCGACGAGCGCGACTCAGGCCAGGTACGGCGAAGAACACGTTCGGCGCCTCGGGCTGGTGAAGGCACTCGCCGGGGCCGGACTCCCGATCCCGCGCATCCGGAAGGTTCTCCAGCTCATCGACCACCCCGACGGCTCGCTGTTCGAAGTGCTCGGCCAGGCGATCGGTCAACTACCGCCCTACCTCGACATTCCGGCCGATCCCATTGACTATCCGCGGGCGCGCGTCGTGCTCGAGAAACTCGGGCAGATCTACGACCCCCGGTACGTGGCGGTCGCGCAACTCGAACGCGCGCTCGAGGCCTTGGAAGATGCGGGTATCCCGATGACCGAGGAGCGCCTAGACGCCTACGGGCGGCACATTCGCGGTATCGCCGAGGTGGACATCGGGCTCATGCCCACCGGCTCGGCAGAGGATGCTGTGCGCTGCGCGGTGCTCGGGACTGCGATCTACGAACCGGTGATCGCCGCGATGCGCCGACTCGCCCATCAGGACATTGCCCAGAATTTCTTTCAGAACACCGATGAACAGGACGTTTCGTGAGCTCTGCACCCTTCCGCGACCTCAACGCCCTCACCCCCGGCGGTGACGGCACGTTCCAGGCGCACATCGATCCCATCTGGACCATCGGACCGAAGGTGCATGGCGGCTCCATGATGTCGCTGTGCGCGGCGGCCGCACGCGCCCGCCTGGCCGACGACGGCGGTGCAGGCGATCTCGCCCGGGTTCAGCCACTCGCAGTCGGGGCCAACTACCTGGCCGCTCCCGACCCCGGCGAGGTCACCCTCTCGACCACGGTGCGCAAGCTAGGCAAGCAGGTGTCCTTCGTCGACGTCGAGCTCCGGCAGGGCGACCGAGTCGCGGTCCATGCCTCGGTCACGCTGGGTGTCCCCGACGCGGGGGAACCCCACTACAGCGTCGATCATGCGCTGGCCCAGCTTCCGGTAGAGCCGCCCGCCGACGCGGTGATACTCACGCCCGACCACCCGATGGGCCAAATCGTGCACGTGGCTCAGGGATGCGACATGCGCGTCGACGGGACGTCCGCTCACTTCCTCGCCGGCAATCAGGGCGAGCCGGAGGTGCGCATGTGGGTCCGACCGCGTGCCGACGACGAGAACGACCCCGACACCGCCGCACTGTTCGCCATCATGACGGGCGACATCAGTGCACCCGTGACGATGAACCGCGGAATGTTCGGGTGGGCACCCACCGTGCAGCTCACCACCTATCTGCGCAGGCAGCCCGCACCGGGGTGGCTCCGTGTGATGGCCAGCAGCACAGTGCTCGGCAGTGCGTGGTTCGAGGAGGACCACACGGTCCTCGACTCGACCGGTGCAATCGTCGTGCAAAGCCGTCAGCTGGCCATGATCCCCCGCTAGAAACACGCCGCCACGGGTCGTGGCAGGCTGTCCGGCATGACGAGAATTGCGGTTATCGGAGGCGGCCGGATCGGCGAGGCGCTCATCTCGGGCCTCCTGCAATCAGGACACGCGGTGAAGGATCTCGTGGTCGCCGAGCAGCATCCACCGCGGGCCGCCGAACTGGCAGCCGAGTACTCCGTGTGTGTGAGCAGCCCCCAGGACGCCGCCGAGGGAGCCGACGTCATCGTGGTGGCCGTCAAGCCCGGTGACGTCGAGTCCGCGCTCACGGCGGTGTCGAAGGCCGACCTCGACGGTGAGCGTGAACAGATTCTCGTGTCCCTGGCGGCGGGCATTCCCACCTCGTACTACGAGAAGCGCCTGCCTGCCGGGTTCCCCGTCGTCCGGGTCATGCCGAACACGCCGATGCTGGTAGGGGAGGGCGTCAGCGTGCTCGCTCCCGGCCGCCATGTGAAGAAGGACCACCTCGACCTGGTGCGTGGGGTGTTGTCTGCCGTGGGCAAGGTCGTGACGGTGCCGGAGTCGCAGATCGACGCGGTCACTGCCGTCTCCGGGTCCGGGCCCGCCTACTTCTTCCTCGTCGCCGAGGCGATGATCGACGCCGGTGTGGGTCTCGGGCTGACCCGCGCGACGGCGTCCGAGCTGGTCGTGCAGACGATGGTCGGTGCCGCAGCCATGCTCGACCAGTCGGGGGAAAGCACGACGGAACTCCGCGCGGCGGTCACCTCGCCCGGTGGAACCACTGCTGCCGCGATCCGTCAGCTGGAAAAGAACGGTCTCCGATCGGCGTTCTACGACGCGCTGGAGGCGGCGAAATCGAGATCGGCCGAGCTCGGCACTTCTACCGAATGATATTCGATTGCCCACACCCGTCGCAGTAACCCCATCCGTCCCGCTAAGCTCGAAGTAGCACGTGCGTGTCTGTTCCGCCGGAGGGGAAGCCGGCGGCGCGAGACGTGCCGGAGGTAAGTGTTTGATGACGTCTGGAAAAAAGCCGTCGAAGGGCTCAGCCCAAGACGGACAACCGGCCCTGGCCGGAACGCAATTTCTCACCGTCGCCGAGGTAGCGACGCTGATGAGAGTGTCCAAGATGACTGTGTATCGGTTGGTGCACAGCGGCGAACTGCCTGCCGTCCGGGTGGGCCGTTCGTTCAGAGTGCATGCGAAAGCGGTGCACGACTACCTCGAAACCTCGTACTTCGATGCCGGTTGACCGATCGGCACGAAGAGGGTGACCTCGGTTTCTCCCGGGCGAACCTCACCGGTACGATTAGCGACTGTCGTACCAGCCAGCTGGTGTCGTAAGGCGCTGAGCTAGTTAAAACGAGGCCCAGGCGCCAGAGAGGCGCAGGCGTACGTGACCGGCGTGCGCAGGAACGCTAGAGAAGAACGTGAGGGACACCCGCTATGGGTTCAGTGATCAAGAAGCGACGTAAGCGTATGTCGAAGAAGAAGCACCGTAAGCTGCTTCGCCGCACCCGAGTGCAGCGCAGGAAACTCGGTAAGTAAAGAGACACGACGCGATGCCCGCCACCTCGAGTGGCGGGCATTTCGTCGTTTCGGACGGGTCGACTTCTGGGCGAGCGACCAAATGTCGTTGTGCGAAGCGCTATCCGCCTGCTGCACGTATCGTTGACCTCACTCGCTACGTGATCGGGGGTTCTAGTGGTTGTGAGTGACGATGGCAGCTCTGAGCGTACGGCGCCACCGCGCGTCGCGCTGGTCACCGGCGCGAGCCGGTTCCTCGGGGGATACCTCGTCACCAGGCTGGCACAGAACCCGGATATCGAGCGGGTCATCGCGGTAGACGCGGTGTCGCCGAGCAAAGACATGCTGCGGCGAATGGGCCGCGCCGAGTTCGTGCGCGCCGACATCCGCAATCCGCTGATCGGAAAAGTGATCCGCAACGCCGGGGTCGACACGGTAGTGCATGCCTCCACTCTGGCTCGACCGCCGAAAGCGGGCAGCCGGGCGGCGATGAAGGACATGAACGTCATCGGCGCCATGCAATTGTTCGCGGTCTGCCAGAAGGCGCCCACGGTGCGGAAGGTGGTACTGCGCTCGGCGTCCGTCGTCTACGGCAGCACGGCGCAGGACCCGGCGAAGTTCACCGAGGAGATGAGCGCGCGCCGCCGTCCCGGCGGCGCCTACGCACGGGATTGCATCGAAATCGAGGGCTATCTGCGCGGCATGGGACGCCGGCGTCCGGACATCGCGGTGTCCATCCTGCGGCTCGCCCCGCTGGTCGGTCCCCGCCTCAACGCGACGGTCGCGCGGTACCTGACGTCGCCGTTGGTACCGACCATCCTGGGCCGCGACGCACGCCTGCAGGTACTGCACGAAGAGGACGCCCTCGCGGCTCTGGAACGCGCAACCGTGTCGGGTCCTGCCGGAACGTTCAATGTGGCAGGCGACGGTGTCGTGATGTTGTCGCAGGCGATCCGCCGGGCCGGACGAGTCGAGGTGCCGATGCCGTTCAGTCTGTTCCGCAACGTCGGCCGTGCGCTGATGGGGCCGGTCATGCGGTCGTATTCCAACGAGCAGCTCGAGTACTTCCACTTCGGTTGCGGACTGGACACCACGCGCATGCGAACCGAACTATCCTTCGAGCCACGGTGGACCACGATGCAGGCGCTCGACGACTTCGCGCGCGCCGCGGGGGTCACCGCCATCATCAAAAACGAATGGATCGACGCAGCAGAGAACGCACTACTCGCTCTGACCGGTACGGCGAAAGGGGAGAGGTGAACGAAGTGGCGAAGGTCATTCCGTTGCACGGTGCATCAACCGCGCGCGGGGCTGCACTGGGACGTTCGAGGCGCGAGCAGAGCGAGAGCCGACATCCGTCCGCGATGCCCCCACCGGCCGTGATCAGCCCGCCGGAGCCCCAGCCCGACACCGGATCGTCGGCGGTCGACGCCGTCCGACGGGTCCTTGCCGATCAGATCGTCAACACCGCGGAGTTCGTGCGCCGACGCCTGTCGGGCGACTATCACGTCGACGACTTCGGTTACGACCCGCACTTCGCCGAGAACGTGTGGTTGCCGATACTGCGGCCCCTGTTCGACAAGTGGTTCCGCGTCGAGGTCAGTGGTCTGGAGAACATTCCATCGACCGGTGGCGCCCTGGTGGTGGCCAATCATGCCGGTGTCCTTCCCCTCGACGGCCTGATGACCTCGGTCGCCGTGCACGACCACCACCCCGCTCATCGGCCGCTGCGCATGCTGGCGGCCGATATTGCGTTCGAGATGCCGGTGGTCGGTGACCTCGCCCGTAAGGCAGGGCATACCCTGGCGTGCAACCCCGACGCTGTTCGCCTGCTACAAACCGGTCAGGTCGCGGCCGTGTTCCCCGAAGGTTTCAAGGGGATCGGCAAACCGTTCAGTGAGCGCTACAAGCTGCAGAGGTTCGGTCGTGGTGGTTTCGTGTCCGCCGCCATGCGGACCGGGGCACCGATCATTCCGTGCTCGATCGTCGGTTCCGAAGAGATCTACCCGAAGATCGGTGACCTCGGAACGCTCGCCCGCCTACTCGGCATGCCCTACTTCCCGGTGACACCACTGTTTCCGCATTTCGGGCCGCTCGGGCTGGTTCCCCTGCCGTCCAAGTGGTACATCGAGTTCGGCAAGCCCATCGTCACCGATACCTATGACGCGTCGGCCGCCGACGACCCCATGGAGCTGTTCGAGGTCACCGACCACGTTCGCGAGACCATCCAGCAGACGCTCTACCGACTCCTCGCGAAGAGGCGCAACGTCTTCCTGGGCTGACACCGACACGTCGTAACCGGCGTCGAAACCGACGCAGTGACCGGGTCAGATCGCGTGCTCGCGGCGGCGGGCGACCACGGCCGCCAGCGCGCCGCCGGCCGCGCCGAGCAGCAACGCGGTGGGCACCCCGATCTTGGCGGCCTTGCGGCCGGTGCGGAAGTCCCGAATCTCCCACCCCCGGTTCTTGGCCAGCTCGCGCAGGTCGGTGTCCGGGTTGATGGCGACGGCCGTGCCGACGAGCGAGAGCATGGGCACGTCGTTGTGGCTGTCCGAGTAGGCGGTGCAGCGTTTGAGGTTGAGGCCCTCGCGGACGGCCAGCGCGCGCACCGCGTGGGCCTTGCCGAGGCCGTGCAGGATGTCGCCGACCAGACGTCCGGTGAACACGCCGTCCTCGCTTTCGGCGACGGTGCCGAGGGCCCCGGTCAGGCCCAGCCGCTTCGCGATCACCTGGGCCAGTTCCACGGGAGTGGCCGTCACCAGCCACACCTGTTGTCCGGCGTCGAGATGCATCTGCGCGAGTGCCCGGGTACCGGCCCAGATCTTGTCGGCGATCACCTCGTCGTAGATCTCCTCGCCGAGCCGGGCGAGTTCGGCGGTGGACCGACCGGCCACGAACGAGAGGGCCTTTTCCCGGCCGGAGGCGACGTCGACGCTGCTCTCCTTGCCGGTCACGCGGAACTTGATCTGCTTCCACGCGAAATCCAGGAGGTCGGCGGACTTCAAGTACTTTCTGGCGGCGAGTCCGCGGGCGAAGTGGATGATCGACGCACCCTGGACCATCGTATTGTCGACGTCGAAGAAGGCCGCGGCGGTCAGGTCCAGGGGAACCTGGGGCTCTTCGGTCTCTGGTCCGGCTTCGTGGAGGGCCAGCGCGGCGTCGGCGCTGGCCTCGCCCGCAACGTTTGCACGTACCTCGGCCTCGCTCGGGCCCAGCGGATTTCTGAACTGCCGACGGCCCGGAAGGATCATCCCCGCCAGTCCTGAACCGAAACCCGAGCCGTTCGGTAGTGATCGCGCAGGCACTCGCACCTCCCCTATCGCTGAAGCCTCTGGACGCAGCCTATCCCTCGGTTCCGACCCTGGGCGGGCGGATGGCTGCGTGCACCGAATCGTGTGACGTTCATCTCCGAGCCGGGTGGCGTTACCGGCCCCGGAAACGGCACAGTGAGTCCCGCAGAGGTGGCGAAAGGAAAGTATCCGACATGAGTACCAGCGAACACGAGGTGACGCTCCTCACGCGGGCGGGCTGCGGGGCGTGCACGCCGGCACGCGAGCAGTTGCTGATTCTGTGTGAGGAGTTCGGGCTGGAACTGACGTGCATAGACGTCGACGAGGCGGCTTCCACGGACCCGGAACTGCGGGCGGAATTCGGTGACCGATTGCCGGTCGTCCTGCTCGACGGACGTGAGCACAGTTACTGGGAGGTCGATGAAGAGCGCCTCCGATCGGATTTACGCAAGTAAGGCGACCCTAAAACTGCGAACTTCGGATGCTGTGCAGGTAGGAGTGCATGTCGCGCAGTCGCAGCGACTTTGTGCATGGGTTCACAAGCAGTTACCGTGGTGTGAACAATTCCCCGGAGCATCGTGGAGAACGGCAGCGAATGCCGGTCGGACGAGGAGCCAACGACGTGACCGAAACGCACCAGACGCATGGGTCTGTGGCCCATGGCGTCACGGGCGCAGTCGGTCCGTCCGCCGTCGAGTCACCAGCCCCCGGATCGCCGCTCCCCGAATCGCGGGACATCCCCCAGGCTACGGTCACGCGGCTGGCGACGTACCTGCGGGTCCTCGGAATGCTGGCGGACCGCGGCACGATCATCGTCTCGAGTGAGGAACTCGCCGCCGCTTCCGGTGTGGGTTCGGCCAAGCTCCGCAAGGACCTGTCTTTCCTCGGCCCCAACGGAGTGCGGGGGGTCGGCTACGACGTCACGCGGCTGCGGGCACGCATCGAACGAGCACTCGGTCTGGACCGCGGGCACAAGGTCGTCCTCGTCGGTGTCGGAAACCTCGGCCAGGCCCTCGCCGGTTACGGCGGTTTCGGACGCCGCGGATTTTCGATGGTGGGTCTGTTCGACAGCGACCCGGACCGTGTCGGCACCCCGGTAGGCGACCTCGTGGTGCGCCACGTCGACGAACTCGAACAGGCCTGCGCCGAACTCGAAGCCACCATCGGCGTCATCTCGACTCCGGACGAGGCCGCGCAGGACGTATGCGACCGCCTCGTCGGCGCCGGCCTGCGGTGCATCCTCAGCTTCTCGCCGACCGCACTCGACGTCCCGGACCACGTCGAGATGCGCCGCGTCGACCTTGCGGTCGAGATGCAGGTCCTCTCGTTCAACAGCGCACGCAACACCGAGTCGGCTCCTGGCGCTCGGGCCGCGGAGGTCGTACCCACGGCCCCGCGCGTGCGCATCGGACATTCGGCTGTCCCGTCCACCGCACCAAGAAACGGATCAGTGATCGCGCCGTGAGTGTTCTGCTTGTCGGGGTCTCGCACCGGACGGCTCCCGTGCCGGTTCTCGAGCGGGTTGCTGTCACCGAGACCGATCGCCCGAAGCTGACGGACAAGCTTCTGGCGTCGACGCACATCTCGGAAGCGATGATCGTCTCGACCTGCAACCGGGTGGAGATCTACGCCGTCGTCGACGCGTTCCACGGTGCGCTCACCGAGGTCGGTGAACTTCTGGCGGATCATTCCGGGCTCGACCTCACCGACCTGCACCGTCACGCCTATGTGCGGTACAGCGAGGCGGCCGCGGAGCATCTGTTCGCGGTGGCTAGCGGACTCGATTCGATGGTGATCGGCGAACAGCAGATTCTCGGTCAGATCCGGACCGCCTACGCGTCCTCGGACGCCCAGCAGGCCGCCGGACGCACGTTGCACGAGCTCGCCCAGCAGGCGTTACGCGTCGGCAAGCGGGTTCACGCGGAGACGGGAATCGACTCGGCGGGCGCGTCGGTCGTCTCGGTGGCCCTCGACCGCGCCGCCGGCGTCATCGGCGCCGGTGGGCTCAGCGGCCGGACCGCGGTGGTCGTCGGCGCCGGCTCGATGGGCGGGCTCTCGGTCGCATACCTCACCCGTGCGGGCATCGGCCGGATCCTCGTCGTCAACCGCACCGCTGAGCGGGCCGAGCACCTGGCCGACACGGCCCGGTCGGGCGGTGTCGAAGCGGAGGCTTTCGAGCTCGGTCACCTGCCCACGGCGATGGCGCAGGCGGATGTGCTCGTGACCTGTACCGGCGCGGTCGGTGCCGTCGTCACGCTCGCGGATACGCACCGTGCGCTGGCCCAGCCCGACCGCGACCCCGAACGTCCACTCGTCATCTGCGACCTCGGTCTGCCCCGCGACGTCGAGCACGCGGTCTCGGGACTGCCCGGGGTCACCGTGCTGGACATGGAGTCGCTCCAGCGCGACCCCGCCGCAGGGGCCGCCGCGTCGGACGCCGATGCCGCTCGGGCCATCGTGGCGAGTGAGCTCGCCCAGTATCTCGCCGGCCAGCGGCTGGCGGAGGTGACGCCGACCGTCACCGCCCTGCGTCAGCGCGCCGCGGACGTGGTCGAAGCCGAGTTGCTGAGACTCGATTCCCGGCTCCCCGGGCTCGACGATCCCGAGCGCGACGAGGTGGCCCGCACCGTCCGCCGAGTGGTCGACAAGCTGCTGCACGCTCCTACCGTGCGGGTGAAACAGCTCGCGTCGGCGCCGGGTGGCGACTCGTACGCCGCCGCGCTACGCGAACTGTTCGAGCTGAGCCCCGGATCCGTGGAGGCGGTGGCAAAACCGACCGACCTCGGTGCCATCGACATCACCGACGGATTCATCGCGGGTCAGGACCCCCGTCTGCGCCGTTTCGTCGCGGGCGACAACCAAGGGAAGGAACCGCAGGCATGAGCGCCGTCGGCACCCGCACCCTGCGGATCGGTACCCGCGGAAGCGAACTCGCCACCACCCAGGCCGGCACCGTGCGTGACGCACTGATCTCCGCCGGACACGAAGCCGAACTCGTCATCATCAAGACCAAGGGCGATCAGTCCATGGAGTCGGTGGAGAAGATCGGGGTCGGTGTCTTCACCGCGGAACTTCGGGAAGCGCTGGTCGACGGCCGCGTCGACGTGGCCGTTCACTCGTACAAAGATCTGCCGACCGCCCGGGACGAACGGTTCACCATTGCCGCGATTCCGCCGCGCGAGGACCCACGCGATGCGCTGGTCGCCCGTGACGGACTCGTTCTCGGTGAACTTCCGGTCGGCTCGAAGGTCGGTACGTCGGCGCCGCGCCGCACCTCGCAACTGCGGGCACTCGGCCTCGGTCTCGACATCCGCCCTCTGCGCGGCAACCTGCAGCGTCGGCTCGGCAAGGTGGAGTCGGGCGAGCTCGATGCCGTCATCCTGGCGCGGGCGGGGTTGGCGCGTATCGGCCGACTGGACCTGATCACCGAGTCCCTCGAACCCGTCCAGATGCTGCCTGCACCTGCCCAGGGTGCGTTGGCCGTGGAATGCCTGTCCGGCAACACCGCGCTCGTGTCGATCCTGGCCGAGCTCGACGACCCGAACAGCCGCGCCGCCGTCACCGCGGAACGTGCTCTCCTCGCCGAGCTCGAGGCCGGATGCACCGCACCTGTCGGGGCAATCGCGGAAGTCGTCGAATCACTCGACGACGACGGCCGCAGCTTCGACGAACTCTCCGTCCGGGGTTGCGCAGCAGCCATCGACGGTTCGGACGTCATACGCACGGGGGCAGTGGGCTCCCCGGACAACGCCGAAGAACTCGGCCGCTCGGTCGCACGGGAACTCCTCGAACTCGGGGCGCGCGAGCTGATGAACGTCACCGAGGCCGGTGATGCCGATGTTTGATGTGCGAAGGCCGACCAATCGGCCGGCCCGCCCCCTGTACCCATCTCGACACATGATCGCACTGGAGAATTACCGATGAGCCGAGTCCGAAAGAACACCCCCGGACGGATCCTGTTCGTGGGATCCGGACCGGGCGATCCGGCCCTGCTCACTGTGCACGCACGGGACGTCCTTGCCGCAGCGACGCTGGCCTTCACCGACCCCGACGTCGACAAGGGCGTCACCGTCCTGGTCGGCACCGACCTGGGCGTCGACGCGGAAACCGGTGAGCCGCTCGCCGAGGTCCGCCCGGCTCTCGGTGAACCGGCCGAGGTCGCGAAGACCCTCGTGCACGAGGCCCGCAACGGCCACGACGTCGTCCGCCTCGTGTCCGGTGACCCGCTGACCACCGATTCGGTGATCGCCGAGGTCGCGGCAGTGGCGCGCACTCAGGTGCAGTTCGAGGTCCTGCCCGGACTCCCTGCCGCGTCTGCTGTGCCGTCGTACGCCGGCATGGCGCTGGGCTCGGGACACACCGAGGCCGACGTCCGCGGTGAGGTCGACTGGGCGGCGCTGGCCGCGGCGCCCGGACCGCTGGTGCTGCACGCCACGTCGGGGCACCTCGCCGAGACGGCGAGCGCGCTCGTCGAACACGGTCTTGCTCCGCAGACCCCGGCCGCGATCACCGTTCGCGGCACCACCCGGCAGCAGCGCACCGTCGAGGCCACCCTCGCCACCCTCAACGAGGCCGGTTCCGAACTGGTCGGCTCGCTCGTCGTGACGGTCGGCAAGGTGGTGGCCCAGCGCAGCAAGATGTCGTGGTGGGAATCGCGTGCCCTGTACGGCTGGAAGGTCCTCGTGCCCCGCACGAAGGATCAGGCCGGGGAGATGAGCGACCGCCTGGTCACCCACGGCGCCATCCCGATCGAGGTGCCGACCATCGCCGTGGAGCCGCCCCGCAGTCCCGCGCAGATGGAACGTTCCGTCAAGGGCCTGGTCGACGGCCGGTACCAGTGGGTGGTGTTCACCTCCACCAACGCGGTGCGTGCGGTGTGGGAGAAGTTCGAGGAGTTCGGGCTCGACGCCCGCGCGTTCTCCGGCGTCAAAATCGCCTGCATCGGCGAGGCCACGGCCGCCAAGGTCCGGTCGTTCGGGATCAACCCCGAACTCGTGCCGTCCGGTGAGCAGTCGAGCGAGGGTCTGCTGGCCGAGTTCGCTCCGTACGACGACGTGTTCGATCCCGTCAACCGGGTTCTGTTGCCCCGCGCTGACATTGCCACCGAAACACTCGCCGAGGGTTTGCGTGAACGCGGCTGGGAAATCGACGATGTCACCGCCTACCGCACCGTCCGGGCTGCGCCGCCGCCGGCCGAGACCCGCGAGATGATCAAGACCGGTGGGTTCGACGCGGTCTGCTTCACCTCGTCGTCGACGGTCCGCAATCTCGTCGGTATCGCGGGAAAGCCGCATGCACGGACCCTCGTGGCCTGCATCGGTCCCAAGACCGCGGAAACCGCAGTGGAGTTCGGACTTCGCGTGGACGTACAGCCGGAGACCGCTCAGGTCGGCCCGTTGGTGGAGGCTCTCGCCGAGCACGCCGCGCGACTGCGCGCCGAGGGCGCACTGCCCCCGCCGCGCAAGAAGTCCCGCGCCCGGCGATAGGCGCTACGCGCCTGTGCGCCTTTTTGGTTGTTCCCACTACCAAAAAGGCGCACAGGCCCGACGAAGGAGGGCCCTTCCGTGTTCCCGACCCACCGGCCGCGGCGATTGCGCCGCACACCGGCGTTGCGCAGACTCGTCGCCGAGACTTCGCTCGAGCCACGACATCTGGTTCTGCCGATGTTCGTGGCGGACGGCATCGACGAGCCGCGCGAGATTTCGTCGATGCCCGGTGTCTTCCAGCACACGCTGGCATCGCTGAGGTCGGCGGCCATCGAGGCTGTGGAGGCGGGTGTCGGTGGGCTGATGTTGTTCGGTGTGCCGCGTCCCGACGACAAGGACGCCGAGGGTTCCGGCGCCAGCGATCCGGACGGCATCTTGAACCGTGGGTTGCGCTCCCTTGCAGAGGAACTCGGTGACGCGACCGTCATCATGGCGGACACGTGCCTGGACGAGTTCACGGAGCACGGTCACTGTGGGGTGCTCGACGACAGCCGCGCGGTCGACAACGATCGGACGCTGCTCAGGTATGTGGACATGGCCGTTTCACAGGCCGATGCCGGTGCCCACCTGCTCGGTCCGAGCGGGATGATGGACGGTCAGGTTGCCGCCATCCGGAAGGCGCTGGACGCCGCGGGTCACACCGAAGTCGGTCAGCTGGCGTACTCCGCGAAATACGCCTCCGCTTTCTATGGGCCGTTCCGTGAGGCTGTGGGCTCGTCCCTGCAGGGTGACCGGAGAACGTATCAGCAGGACTCGGCCAATCGGCGGGAGTCGCTGCGCGAAGTGGATCTCGATATCGAGGAAGGTGCCGACCTCGTCATGGTCAAGCCGGCGATGTCGTATCTGGATATTCTGCGCGACGTTGCGGACAGGTCGCCGGTTCCCGTTGCGGCATACCAGATTTCGGGTGAGTACTCGATGATCACGGCGGCTGCGCAGAACGGCTGGATCGATCGGGACGCCGCGGTTCTCGAATCGTTGACGAGCATCCGGCGGGCGGGCGCCGACATCGTTCTCACCTACTGGGCCACCGAAGCGGCGGGCTGGCTGGGATGAATGCGGCGCGGCGTCCGGTGGCGGATACGGTGGTGCCATGACTTCGCAGTGGCCGCACACCCCGCCACACCAGACACCGCAACACCAAATTCCGCCGCAACAGGCACCGCCGCAGGGCCCGAATCAGTACGGGGCCTATCCGCCGCCCGTGCCGCAGCCGAAGCCCGAGCGCCCCGCCCCGGTCGATGTGGGCACGGCGGCGCAACTGCTGTGGGTGGTGGCCGTGCTCGGTGTGATCCAGGCGGTGGCGGCGATGGTCCTGGTGGTTCGTGAGAAGTCGACCTTCGTCGACGAACTGATGACCAATCCCAGCGTGAAATCCGGCGAGGTCGCGATGACGCGGGAGAACGTGGAGATGCTCTTCTACGTAGGTATTGCCGTCACCGGTGTCGTCATTCTGCTCCTGACGGGCCTGTTCGTCCTTTTCGTCCATTTCATGCGGAAGGGCAGGAGCTGGGCGAGAACCCTGCTGACGGTCGTGAGCGTCACGATGGTGGTCTGGACGGTGCCAGTGCTGTTCGGAATCGGATCGGACGGCAGTAGTATCGCTCTCGCCGTCGGAGGTGTGCAGATCCTGCAGGCTGTGGTGGCGGTGGGTGCCGTCGTGCTGATGCACCGGAAAGACTCGAACAGTTATTTCTCGAAGCTGCCCGCGTCGTAGCTCGAGTTTGATCGCGAAACATAAAGATGTACCGTGAAGTACGTCACAACAGCACACGGCAGACTTCTTCTACCGAAGGGCTTTTCTACATGCGCGCTGAAGATCGGGCACACGGGTCACGCAGGGAAGCACTGATGTTCGCCATTATCGTGGCCTTCGTACTGCTGACCCTGCTGCTCGTCGTCATTCCCGGTGCCGTTTCCTGAGGTGATCCCGCCGGGCGTGGACCACCGCGCGACCGCAAGAATCCGGGCGGTCCGTGGCTGAGGAAATTTTGTTCAGTGAGCCCGGTGCGCGCTGGCGGTTGGTGGCATTCGGCCCGGTGTTCTGCACTGTCGCGCTGGTAATCGAACTCCTGACGGGCCCGGTGGTGCACTGGTTCGCCCTGCCGTTGTTCGCCGCCCTCCTCAGCGGGTTCCTCTACGTGCAGGTAGTTGCCGCCCGCCGGCACGCGAGCGTGGAACTCACACCTACCCTGCTGCGGCAGGGCACCGAGGAACTACCGATCAGCGAGATCGTGAAGATCCTGCCTCCGCCGGACACCGAGTCGTACGCACCCCAGCCCTGGGAGACGGCCCGGACGCTCGGTGAGCTGTCCGCGGTGCCCCGGCGACGATCAGGTATCGGGCTTCGACTGCGGGGCGGCGCACTGGTGCAGGCTTGGGCGAAGGACGACGAGGGGTTGCGGGCACAGCTCGAGTCGCTGCTCGCAAAGGCCGACGGAGGGGCGGAACAGTGAATCGACGCGCCATGGGGTCGGCGGGGGAGATCGCCTCTGCCGTCGTCCTATCAATTCTGGCGGTGTGGTGCTGGACGTCGGCACGAGTTACCTCCGATTTCGGCCCGGTCGCACCGGGCGCGCCGTCCTACCAGGGAACCGAGTACTCGGGTTCGTGGATCGCCGGCGCCGCCGCCCTCGTCACCGTTGCGGGCCTGCTGGTGATCGACGCCGTCCGCAGGTGGGTTGCCGGCCCGGCGGGTCACCCCGCCGAGCCGTCGACGTCACCGGAAGATCTGAGTCTTGCGGATGGTGTCGGTTCCCGGCCCGTCGATCATCGCGGAGCCGAGTAGCGCCTCCGGCACTCCCAGTCCCTCGACGAGCGTCGCCGCGTGGGGGCGCAGCTTGCGGCAACGGTCGTTGATTCCCCGCTGCACCGCTTTGGACCGCTCGACCGACAGGTGGCGGTGTTCCATGAACCACGCCTTGTCTTCCTCGATGATGCTGAGCGCGTAAAGGTCGCAGACGTCGCTCAGAAGGTTGCGTGCTTCCTCCTCCTGACACTCGTCGATACCAGCGATGAATGCTTCGAGAACCACCCGGTCGATGTGCGCCTGCGCGGCGTGCATTACGTGATCCTGGACGAAGTTGAACGCGTCGAACGGGTTTTCCTCACGCTTCTGTGCACCCTGGAGCCGGCGAGCCGCGGTCGAGAGCAGGTACTGCTCGCGGTCCTCGAACATGGTGAGCTGTGTCCCGCGGTTGAAGAGGCTGCCGTCCTCTTCGTTGTCCTGACGCGTGTCCAGGATGGTCTGAATGATCTGCTGCGCCGCTGTGCGGGTCTTGACAACGTCCGACACGGTCGTGGCAGCGAAACGCATCCACTCGACGGGACTCATCCCGCGGACCTCGTCGGCGTAGGACGTGAGCAGTTCCTTGGCAACCAGCTGGGTGAGCACGTGGTTGTCGCCCTCGAAAGTGGTGAACACGTCGGTGTCCGCCTTGAGAGCCGTCAGCCGGTTCTCCGCCATGTACCCGGCGCCGCCGCACGCTTCCCGGGCTTCCTGGATGGCGCGGGTCGCGTGCCAGGTGTTCGCTGCCTTGAGGCCGGCCGCCCGACCCTCGAGTTCGCGCTGCTCCTGCGGATCGGCATCCTCGATGCTCTGGATGTCGTGCATCTTCGATACCAGCTCGTTCTGCGCGAACTGCAGCGCGTAGGACCGTGCGATCAACGGGAAGAGCCGTCGCTGGTGCACGAGGTAGTCCATGAGCAGAACTTCGTCTTCGCTCTGCGGCGCACTGAACTGGCGGCGCTGCAACGCGTATCGGGTGGCGATCGACAGTGCGACGCGGGCGGCGGCGCCGGCTGATCCGCCGACGGTGACGCGTCCCCGCACGAGGGTTCCCACCATCGTGAAGAAGCGGCGGTTGGCGTTGTCGATCGGCGAGGAATAGGTGCCGTCCTCCGCGACATCGGCGTACCTGTTGAGCAGGTTCACCCGCGGAATGCGCACCTGATCAAAGGTGATGCGGCCGTTGTCGACTCCGGGGAGCCCACCTTTGTAGCCGCAGTCGGAGGTGTGAACGCCCGGAAGGTCGTTGCCGTTCTCGTCGCGAATGGGGACGAGGAAACAGTGCACGCCGTGGTGTTCACCCTGCGTCACCAATTGCGCGAAGACGGCCGCCATCGTCGCGTGTTGTGCGGCCCCGCCGATGTAGTCCTTGCGGGACGACGGGGTGGGGGAGTGGACGACGAATTGACCGGTGGCCGCGTCGTAGGTGGCGGTGGTCTCGAGTGCCTGGACGTCACTGCCGTGGCCGGTCTCCGTCATCGCGAAGCAACCGAGCAGGTCCAGGTCGATGAGAGGCTTGACGTATGCCTCGTGGTGGCGAGCGGTGCCCAGATTTTCGATGGCTCCGCCGAAAAGTCCCCACTGCACGCCCGCCTTGACCATCAGCGACAGGTCGGACATCGCCAGCATCTCGATGCTCGTCACCGCGGCCCCTGCGTCCCCGGTTCCGCCGTGGTCCTTCTTGAACCCGTCGGCTGCATAGCCGTTGCCCGCGAGTAGACGCATCTGCTCGAGCGTCTTGGCTCGCGCCTCTTCCAGATCGGGGGTGTAGTGCGGAGCGAAATCGGGCGTCGCGGACAGTTCCGCCCGCACGCGCTCGCGTACTTCCCTCCAGCGCCCGTCGAGTGTGCTTCTCAGGTGGTCAGCTGTGGTGGCCATGAGTCGACATTAGCCGCCGCCGTGTCGATTGGGTTGTCACGCGAGCAACGGCGCCGGGAGGTGTTCACCAGAATCGACTACCGGGCCCGCCCTTGAACGGCCCGACCACCCGATCGGTGATCCAACCGCCGTAGAAGCCCCCTGCCTGGGGTCGGACCCGCTCGCCGTCGACGACACAGCCGTCCATCGACCCCGGCATGACTGCTACGTGCCCGACAAGTGATTCGTATCCGGCAACCGGCCGCGGATAGTGCCACGCCGCACGCTCGGCGACCTGTCCGCCTGCCACGACGTCGAAGTAGTCGGCCCGCCCCTTCCACTCGCAGACCGTGCTCCCGGAAACCGGCCGCAGGACGCCGTCCGCGAAGCAGGAGCGCCGCAGATAGTAGGTCGGTGGGTGACTCGTCTCGAGTAGCCGCAACGGGGTCCCCGTCCGTGCGACGAGTTGCCCGCCGAACCACACCTCCACCAGCTCGTCGCTCGGCTGGACCACTGGCGGCCGCGGGTAGTCCCACACCGACTCCTCCCCCGGGCCGGCGGGATCCGGCGCCGGGTGACCACCCGTCACGGTATGTCCGCCGACTTCGTCATGCTTCCCACCTTTGCACGACCGGCGCGGTCGGGGATCACAGCGTGGCGAGGTATCCCACCGGATCCCGCCAGAAGGCGGTAATCAGGTCGGCGAGTGCGTCCGGGTTCGCGATCAGTCGTGTGATGTGGCCGCCGCCTTCCATCGTGGTGGCCGCGGCAAGCGCATCGTCGCCGCAGCGGCCCGTGCCTGCTCGACAGAGATCATCGTGTCTTCGCGGGGGACGACCATCAGCGTCTGTGCCCCGATCCGGGGTAGGAAAGGGTCCAGCCCCTGGCGGTGCAGCATGATCGACTGCATCGCCTGGTGCATGCCACGACGAGGTGCCTGCCGGAAGATGCGTGACACGGCTTCGAACTGTTGCGGGTGCGTTCGCGAAGCTCCTTACCGAGAAGGACGTTCATCACAGCAGTCGTGAGCGGCGGGATCGGTCCGGCGACGCGGTAGGCCCACACCATGGGCACGATCTTGGCGCGTTCCGTCCGGCTGAGGGCTTGGGTCGGTGTGCCGACGGTGACAACGCTGCGGCACCGGTCGGGATCGTGGGCGGCCGCGACGAGTCCGACGTGCCCACCCCAGGCGTTGCCCACCCAGTCGACCGGTTCGGTCACGCCGAGTGCGTCGAGTACGGCTGTCGCCGCTTCCGCACACTCTTCCATCGTGAATCTCCGCCGCACTGCGGTGCTGGCCCCGTGGCCGGGCCCGTCGATCGAGATCATCTGCCGGTGCGGAGAGGTTCCGGACGCCCGGGACCGGCGGGCGAAACTTGTCGTTCCGACCGAGCGGGGCCGGCAGGCTCTCCAGGATGCCGCGGTGCGGGTCGCCGAGATCGAGCACCGCTGGGGCACGATCGTCGGTCACGACCGCTTCGACGACGCCTGTTACGTACTCAGTTCGCTGCTGGAGGAGTTGACCCCCGAGGACCGCTGACCCGTCCGGTGGTCGTTCGACCGGCCCGGGGCCGCGGCGCGGACGAGTTGCTGATGGCGTAGTGCGATCTGGGTCTGCGTGGCGATCACGGTGGACGAGCGTAAGACGTTGCGGCCGTCGACGATCGAATTGATCACACGTTGCAGATCGGCATTCGTGCGCGCCACTACCCGCACCAGGACGTCACCGGCGCCCGTGATCGTATGCGCTTCCAACACTTCGGGGATGGCGGTCAGATGCTCGACCACGGCGGCGTGTCCGGTGCCCTGGGCGATCTCGAGGGTGGCGAATGCGATGACCGGAAAACCCAGGGCCTCGGGATCGAGGGTCGGCGCCGAGCCGGTGATTACCCCGGAGCGTTCGAGGCGGTCGAGCCGCGCCTGGACTGTGCCACGCGCCACCCCGAGTCGGCGTGAGGCCTCGAGGACCCCGACCTTTGGTTCGTCATGGAGAAGATCGAGGAGTGCGGCGTCGAGCCGGTCGAGAGCCATCGTCATTCCCTGGTCATCTTGTACGATGGAATGCGGATACTGTCCAGCATTGTGTACACATTGAACATCCTAAAATCGCACAGTTGCGCATGGCAGTGATCTGAATCACAGTTTTTGCATGACTACTGCCGACATTCGACTGACTCCGCGTGAAGTGGCCGCCCGGCTCGACACCGCCGGGCTCCGGCAACTGGTCGGCCTCGTCGAACACGACGACGCCTCGGATCCCTTTCCCGTGGTCGCCTTGGACGCCGTGGTGTTCGTGTGCGGCAATGCGACGCAGAGCATGCAGTACTACGTGTCGACCTGGGGGATGACACTCGTCGCGTACGCCGGACCCGAGACCGGTCAGCGCACGCACAAGTCGTTCGTGCTCGAGTCGGGTTCGGCGCGATTCGTGCTCCACGGTGCGGTGGACCCGAAAAGCCCTCTCGCTGATCATCACCGGACGCACGGCGACGGCGTCACGGATCTCGCGATGGAGGTGCTCGACGTCGACCGGTGCATCGCCCACGCGCGCTCGCAGGGCGCCACGATCCTGGAAGAGCCGCACGACGTCACCGACGAGTTCGGTACCGTCCGGCTGGCGGCGATCGCCACCTACGGCGACACTCGACACACCATCGTCGACCGCAGCCGGTACGACGGCCCGTACCTACCGGGATACGTCTCGCGCAGTGGCACTTTCGTACCGAGGCCGGGAAGGCCGAGGCGGTTGTTCGAGGCGCTCGATCATGCGGTGGGCAACGTCGAGATGGGCCGGATGGACCATTGGGTCCGCTTCTACAACCGGGTCATGGGATTCACGAACATGGCCGAATTCGTCGGTGACGACATCGCCACGGAGTACTCGGCGC
Organism: Rhodococcus sp. NPDC019647; assembly: GCF_044389235.1. Lineage (NCBI taxonomy): Bacteria > Bacillati > Actinomycetota > Actinomycetes > Mycobacteriales > Nocardiaceae > Rhodococcus > Rhodococcus sp. NPDC019647. Next base: position 27,433 of record NZ_JBIRXS010000008.1, read on the forward strand.
TCATGTCGAAAGTGGTCACCAATGGGAATCATCGTGTGAAATTCCCGCTCAACGAGCCCGCCGTCGGCAAGAAGAAGTCGCAGATCGACGAGTATCTCGAGTTCTACGGTGGACCGGGATGCCAGCACCTCGCACTGGCGACCGGCGACATCCTCGCGGCCGTCGACGCGCTGCGAGCGGAGGGCGTCGAATTTCTGAGCACCCCCGGTGCGTACTACGAGGATCCAGAGCTTCGCTCCCGGATCGGCAAGGTCCGAGTGCCGGTGGAGGAATTGCACAAACGCGGAATCCTCGTCGACCGGGACGAGGACGGCTATCTGCTCCAGATTTTCACCAGGCCGCTGGGCGACCGGCCCACCATGTTCTTCGAACTGATCGAGCGGCACGGATCCCTCGGTTTCGGCGCGGGAAACTTCCGGGCGCTGTTCGAGTCCATCGAGCGGGAGCAGGCGGCGCGCGGCAATCTGTGAGTCCCCGAATGGCGAACAGGGCATCATCCAGGAATGGACAGGAAAGCCGAATCTCCGCGCGGCCTGACGGAGCCCGGGGCATGAGTCTCGTCACCGGACCGATATTTCAGATCTGCTGGGTGGTCGAGGACCTCGACGCGGCGGAGCGCCATTTCACCGACCAGTTCGGAGTCGCGAAATGGTTGCGACTGCCGAATGTGCATTTCGGTCCCGATCACTGCACGTACCGCGGGGAGCCCGCCGACTACGTCGTCCACGTGTCGCTCGGGTACGCCGGAGGGCAGCAGCTCGAACTCATCGAACCGGTGTCGGGCCGCAACCTCTATGTCGAGCAGTTGGAGAGGAGCGGTCCCGGAGTGCACCACGTGGCGTGGGTTCCCGACGACTTCGAGGCCACGCTGGCGGAGGCGGCGAGCCGCGGGCTGCCCATCGTCCAGCAGGGGCGGTTCGAGGGAGTCGGGATGGAATTCGCCTACCTCGACGGCGGCCCCCTCGGCGGCTACGTCGAGCTGATGAAGCTGTCCGAGGTGATGCGGGCGATGTTCGACTCCCTCGTCCCCGAGTGACCGCACGGAAGTGATACTGGCCACCCACTACACCCTGTCGTTGGCAAATTCGACAGAACTGGGACACTGGAGGCCGTGACTGTTTCCTCCGGTGGCCCCGACGTGCACGCTTCCCGTTCCGCTCAGCTCTTCGACCGGGCCGACGTGGTCATTCCCGGCGGCGTCAACTCGCCGGTGCGGGCCTTCGGCTCGGTCGGCGGAACCCCGCGTTTCATCGAGAAGGCTGCCGGTTACACACTCACCGACGTCGACGGCAACGACTACGTCGACCTCATCTGTTCCTGGGGACCGATGATTCTCGGTCACGCCCATCCCGCTGTCGTCGAGGCAGTCCAGAAGGCGGCCGCCACGGGGCTGTCCTTCGGAGCGCCCACCGAGGGTGAGATCGAACTGGCCGAGGAGATCGTCGCCCGCGTCGCGCCGGTGGACAAGGTGCGGCTGGTGAATTCCGGCACCGAGGCCACCATGAGCGCGGTCCGACTTGCCAGGGGATTCACCGGCCGGACCAAGATCGTGAAGTTTTCGGGTTGCTACCACGGCCACGTCGACGCCCTGCTCGCCGACGCCGGTTCCGGCCTGGCCACGTTCGGCCTGCCGACGTCGCCCGGCGTGACCGGCGCCCAGGCGGAGGACACCATCGTCGTGCCCTACAACGATCTCGAGGCCGTCGCGCAGGCGTTCGCCGCCAACGAGGGCCAGATCGCATGCGTCATCACCGAGGCTGCCGCAGGAAACATGGGTGCCATCGCACCCCAGCCCGGATTCAACGAGGGACTGCGCACGCTCACCCGCGAGCACGGCGCGTTGCTGATCATGGACGAGGTGATGACGGGATTCCGCGTCAGCTCGGCCGGCTGGTACGGACTGGAGGGTGTCGCAGGCGACCTCTACACGTTCGGCAAGGTGATGAGCGGCGGCCTGCCCGCTGCCGCCTTCGGTGGCCGCGCCGACGTCATGGCTCATCTGGCGCCCGCCGGTCCCGTCTACCAGGCGGGCACGCTGTCGGGAAACCCCGTCGCCGTCGCCGCCGGTCTCGCGAGCCTGCGCGCAGCCGATGCGAGTGTCTACGAAGCCCTCGAGCGCAACAGCGTCACCCTGCAGAACCTGCTGTCCGAATCGCTGACCGCGGCAGGTGTGCCCCATCGAGTGCAGACCGCCGGAACGATGCTCAGCGTCTTCTTCACCGAAGAACCGGTCACCAACTACGCCGAGGCGAAAGCGGCGCAGACGTGGCGGTTCCCGGCCTTCTTCCATGGACTGCTCTCGCGCGGGGTGTACCCACCGCCCAGCGCGTTCGAGGCCTGGTTCGTCTCGGCGGCCATGGACGACAATGCCTTTTCCATCATCGCCGACGCCCTGCCGCATGCAGCGAAGGCCGCCGCGGCGGCCACCCAGCCCTGACCGTCTGTCCAGTCCTGACGCGCCGCGTCGATTCAGCCACCCGACTCCCCGCCCCGACCCGAGGAACCGCACCGTGACCGATGCCGCTCACCCCGACCACACCCAGACCCGCACGATCGTGCACGTGCTCCGGCACGGCGAAGTGCACAACCCGCGAGGAATTCTCTACGGCAGGCTTCCCGGTTTCCGCCTGTCGGTGACGGGCGAGGCACAGGCCCGCGCCGTAGCGTCGGTCCTGGCGACCCACGACATCACCCACGTGGTCGCATCGCCGCTACAGCGGGCGCAGGAAACGGCGGCGCCGATCGCCGAGAAGCACGGACTCGAGATCGCAACCGACGAGAACCTCATCGAGGCGGGTAACGAGTTCGAGGGACTCAAGGTGTCGGTGGGCGACGGCGCGCTCGCACGCCCCCGACACTGGTGGAAGCTGCGAGATCCGTTCACTCCGTCCTGGGGTGAGCCGTACCTGCAGATCGCGCACCGAATGCTTGCCGCCGTCAACAGCGCGCGCGTGGCCGCCGTGGGTCACGAGGCCGTGGTCGTCAGCCACCAACTTCCCGTCTGGACGCTGCGCCGATTCCTGCAGGGCGAGCGGTTGTGGCACGACCCGCGCCACCGCCAGTGCTCGCTGGCGTCGCTGACGTCGCTCGTCTACGAGGGCGACACACTCATCGACATCGTGTACTCGGAGCCCGCGGGCGCATCGGATCCGAGGGTGAGCGGGGCATGATTCGGGGGCGCTTCGCCGGGCTTCTCGCGGTGATCTGCATGGCCGCGGTGTCGCTGTCGGCGTGTGCGTCCGGCGACGACGCCGTGGCCCAGGGAGGCACGTTCGACTTCGTGTCCCCGGGCGGTCAGACGGAAATCTTCTACGATCCACCGGCCGATCGAGGCACCATCGGCACCGTGTCCGGACCCGACCTCATGACGGAGGGCAAGACCATCTCCCTCGACGACTACGAGGGCCAGGTAGTGGTCCTCAACGTCTGGGGGCAGTGGTGCGGGCCGTGCCGCGGCGAAGCGAACGACCTCGAGCAGGTCTACGAGGCGACCAAAGACCAAGGTGTCGCGTTTCTCGGGATCAATGTCCGGGACAATCAGCAAGACAAGGCGCAGGACTTCGTGATCAACAACAACGTGTCGTATCCGTCGATCTACGACCCCGCCATGCGGACGATGATCGCCCTGGGGGCGAACTACCCGACGAGCGTCATTCCCACCACGGTCGTGCTCGATCGTGAACACCGTGTCGCCGCGGTGTTCCTGAAGGAATTGCTGGCGGACGACCTGCAGCCGGTAGTCGAACGGGTGGCGCAGGAATCGTGACTACCGGTACCACCCTTCTCGCCGCCGGCGTCGGCGACGCCTTCCAGTCCACCGCCTCGTCGGGACCTCTGTTCCTTGCGCTCGGAGCCTGCGTTCTCGCCGGTCTGGTCTCGTTCGCCTCGCCGTGCGTAGTTCCGCTCGTCCCCGGTTACCTGTCCTACCTGGCCGGTGTCGTGGGCGCCGACGCTCCGGCCGTCACCGCCGAAGAAGCCGCGACGCGCACGAAGACGGTGACAGACGGACGCCTGCGCGTCGCCGGGGCCGCAACTCTGTTCGTGGCCGGTTTCACGGTCGTGTTCGTCCTGGCCACGGCGTCGGTCTTCGGCGCCATCTCGGTCCTCTCCGTCAACCGCGAAGTATTGATGCGGGTCGGAGGTGTCGTGACGATCGCCATGGGATTGGTGTTCATCGGCCTGATCCCGGCGTTGCAGCGTGACACCCGGCTCGAGCCGCGGCGCATCTCCAGCCTGGCGGGAGCCCCGCTGCTGGGTGCGGTATTCGCACTGGGGTGGACGCCCTGCCTCGGTCCGACACTGGCCGGTGTCATCTCCCTTGCTGCCGGCACCGACGGCGCCACCGCGGCCCGCGGCGTAGCCCTGATCGTCGCCTACTGCCTCGGCCTGGGCCTGCCCTTCGTGATCCTGGCCCTCGGCTCCTCCCGCGCGCTGCGGGGTGTGGGCTGGCTACGCCGCAACGCGCGAACCATTCAAATCTTCGGCGGCATCATGCTCGTGGCGGTGGGCATCGCCCTCGTCACCGGCGCGTGGGATCAATTCGTCGGCTGGATTCGCGACGCCTTCATCTCGGAAGTGACCCTGCCCATATGAGCGACACCCAGACCCCCGAAGCCCCGGAAGCCGCACCGGTACCCCGCCAATCGCTGCCGGGCCGCGCTTTCGCGCTGGTCCGCAACACCTGGCGTGGGCTCACGTCGATGCGGACGGCGCTGGTGTTGCTGTTCCTGCTGGCGCTCGCGGCGATACCCGGGGCCTTGCTTCCACAGCGCAGCCTCAATGCGGGCAAGGTCGACGAGTACATCGCGAATCGGCCGACTCTCGGTCCCTGGATGGACCGGCTCGAACTCTTCGACGTATTCGGCAGTTTCTGGTTCACCGCGGTCTACGTCCTGCTCTTCATCTCGCTGGTCGGCTGCATCCTTCCGCGTTGCGTCGATCACGCGAAAGCACTGCGCACGCGTCCGGTGGCGGCGCCCCGCAACCTCGCGCGTCTGCCCCACCACGTCGAGCGCCGGGTCGACGAGACGCCCGAGGCACTCGCCGCCCGCATCCGTACTTCGCTGAAAGGGTGGCGGGTGGAGACCCGCACCGGCGGCGCACGCCCGGTCCGCGACGGTGAGATCACCCTCTCCGCGGAGAAGGGTTACACGCGCGAACTCGGCAACCTCGTCTTCCACCTCTCGCTCGTCGGTCTGCTGGTGGCCATCGCCGTCGGCAAACTGTTCGGGTACGAGGGCAACGTGATCGTGGTCGCCAACAACGGTCCCGGCTTCTGCACCACGTCCCCCGCCGTGTTCGATTCGTTCAAGGCAGGGAACACGCAGGACGGCACGGGAATGACCCCGCTGTGTCTCAAGGTCAAGGATTTCACCGCCGACTACCTCGACAACGGTCAGGCGGAGATGTTCACGTCGAACATTTCGTACCAGGCCGGTGACGACCTCGAAACCGGTACCTGGCGCGACGATCAGTTGCAGGTCAATCATCCTCTCCGTGTCGAGGGAGACCGTGTCTACCTGCAGGGACACGGATACGCGCCGACATTCACCGTCACGTTCCCTGGCGGCGAGACGCGGACCGAAACGCTGCAATGGCGACCCGACGATGCGACGACCTTCCTCAGCAGCGGGGCCATGCGATTCGATCCGCCTGGCGGCATGTACCCCGACACGGACGAACGCCGCAAGAATCAGATCGCGATCGAGGGCTTGTTCGCCCCCACCGCGCTGTTCCACGGCAACCTGCTCGCGTCGAGTCATCCGGCGATGAAGGACCCTGCGGTGGCCATCGACATCTACAAGGGCGACACCGGCCTCGACACCGGCAACCCGCAGTCGCTGTTCTCCCTCAATACCGAACTGATCAACCAGGGCCGGCTGGTGAAGCAGGACCGGGTCAACCTCATGCCGGGGGAGAGCGCGACGCTCGCCGACGGCACCCAGGTGCGGTTCGACGGCGCCGTGGACTTCGTCAATGTGCAGGTGTCGCACGATCCGGCGCAACAGTGGGTGCTGGTGTCGGCTCTGACGATGATGGCGGGACTGCTGGTGTCGCTGCTGATCAAGCGGCGCCGCATCTGGGCCCGCATCTATCCCGCGGACCCCGCCGACCTTGACCCACGACGTACTGTAGTAGAGCTTGGCGGACTCGCCCGGACCGATCAGGCCGGCTGGGGTGACGAGTTCGACCGGCTCTGCGCCCGTCTGCTGACGGACGACACGAAGCCTGACGCGCAGGAGAACCGACGATGACGACCAACGAGACACTGGCGCAGTACAGCGACTGGGCTTTCCGATCAGCGTTCACGGTGCTCGCGCTCGCGCTCGTACTGCTGATCGTGCAGTACGCGTCGACGAGGGCGCGCGCCGTGCAGGACAAGGAGCTCGTTGCGGCGGGTGCCAGGCCCGCCGGCTCCGCGGCGGTTCCCGGACGCGTGGTCGAGCAGCCGAAGAAGCCGATGGCCGAGCGCTTCGGCGGCATGGGGTCTGCGGTACTCGTGGTAGGCACTGTTCTCATCTTCGCGTCGATCGTGCTCCGCGGATTCGCCACCGACCGTTTCCCGCTCGGCAATATGTACGAGTTCGTCACCATGGCCTGCGGGGCGGCGCTCGTCGTGGGGCTGGCGCTCCTGTCGAAGCCGGCATACCGGCCGATGTGGGTTTTCCTGCTCGTCCCCATTCTCATCCTGATGTTCCTCGCCGCCACGGTGCTCTACGCGGATGCGGCACCGGTGGTGCCGGCGCTGCGGTCGTACTGGCTTCCCATTCACGTCACCATCGTCAGCGTGGGTTCGGGCGTCTTCCTGGTGTCGGGCATCGCCAGCCTGTTGTTCCTGCTGCGGATGCGTTACCCGCGCGGCGAGGAAGGAACGGGCATCTTCGCGCGGGTGGCGGAGCGCCTGCCCGACGCGCAGACCTTGGACCGATTGGCGTACAAGACCACGATCATCGGGTTCCCGCTGTTCGGCGCCGGTGTCATCCTGGGGGCGATCTGGGCCGAAGCCGCCTGGGGGCGGTTCTGGGGATGGGATCCCAAGGAGACGATGTCGTTCATCGCCTGGGTCATCTATGCGGCATATCTCCACGCCCGAGCGACCTCCGGATGGCGCGATACCAAAGCCGCGTGGATCAACATCGCCGGCTTCGTCGCGATGCTGTTCAATCTGTTCATCATCAACATGGTGGTGTCGGGACTGCATTCGTATGCGGGCCTGACCTGACGGTCACCACCGACTGATATTCTTCCGCCGCGACGTCTCCCAGCGGTGTGAAGCGGTGGGGACTACGGAGACTTCATCTAGGGGGGATGTTCGGCCATGTCCGAAAACAACGCTGGCGGGTGGGAGCCGGTGCGGCCGGCATCGAACCCGCCCGCCGACACCACCGTGGGATCCACACCGCACAACGCCGCGCGGCAGGCGCCGTACGTTCAGCCGCAGGGTCCCAACCCCTTCGCGCAGCCGGGGCACCAGGCCCCCGCCGCGACGCCGGCGCGTCCTCAGACGCAGCCCCCGGCCGCGGCTCCTACTCAGGCACCGGCGCCCACACTGGCTCCCGCATCTCCGCAGCCCGCCCCGGCTCCGACGTTCACGGCCCCCGCGCAGCAGCTGCCGTCGCACACGCAGCAACCTGCTCCCGCCGCGTACACGTCGGCTCCCCAGCAGCATCCGGCGAGCCGTCCGCAGACCGTGCGTCCCGAGCAGCAGCAGTACGCGGTATCCGCGCGAGACCTGTCCACGTCACTTCTACTCAAGCAGGTCAAGCCTGCCCCCACCACGGGGTGGCGCAGAATGCTGTACCAGGTGTCCGGTCGCTACATCAACCTGGGGAACAGCGCCAAGGAACAGCGCCGCATCGAGCTCACCAAGCAGGTCAACCAGCCGTTACAGGGCTGCTACAAGATCGCTCTGCTGAGCCTCAAGGGTGGAGTCGGCAAGACCACCACCACGGCCACACTGGGATCGACGTTCGCATCGTTGCGCGGTGATCGAGTGATCGCGGTCGACGCCAACCCGGACCGCGGCACGCTCAGCCAGAAGATCCCCCTGGAAACCCCCGCCACCGTGCGGAATCTGCTCCGCGACGAACACAGCATCGAAAAGTACAGTGACGTCCGCAGTTACACGTCACAGAGTCGGCATCGGCTCGAGGTACTCGCATCGGACAGCGACCCGGCAGTGTCGGAGGCGTTCAGCGCGGACGACTATGCGCGCACGGTCGCAATGCTCGAGAAGTTCTACAGCATCGTCCTCACCGACTGCGGCACCGGGCTGATGCACTCCGCGATGCAGACGATTCTCGAAGAGGCCGACGCACTCGTGGTGGTCAGCTCGGGGTCGGTCGACGGTGCCCGCAGCGCCTCGGCGACGCTCGACTGGCTCGATGCGCACGGCTACCGCGAACTCGTCGCGAAGTCCGTGGCCGTCGTCAACGCCGTCCGCCCGCGCTCCGGCAAAGTTGATCTGCCGAAAGTGGTCGAACACTTCGAACAGCGGTGCCGACTGGTCCGGCTCATCCCGTTCGATCCACACCTCGAAGAAGGCGCCGAGATCGAACTCGATCGCCTGCGGCCCAAGACGCGCAATGCCCTACTCGAACTCGCTGCAGCGGTGGCGTCCGACTTTCCAGCCTCCACCTTCGCGCTCCAGGATCATCGCTGACGCAGTAACCGAACCGCGGGGGAAATCACCCAGTGGTATCCGGCGAACCCGTGTCGGGCTCGTCCGACTTCTTCCGTCGGGCGTCCCGACTCATGCGCCACAGAAAATCCGGATCGTCGTCGGGTCCGAGAACCCTGTCGTCGAGAACTGGCTTCGTATTCGGGCCGAACGCTTTCCAAAGTAGAAACGCCACGACCACGAGCCCGATGAGCGCCAACAAATACAGCACCGCGCACCTCCTTACACCGCTCGGGTAGCCGGTATCCCTCGAGCGTAGCCGTGTAAGAAGCCGACGGCACCTACCCCCTCAGGGGCGAGCCCGTCCACCTGTTCAGGGTCGCGCAGCCTCCGTGTTCAGGGTCGGGAGCCTCCGTGTTCAGGGTCGGGTAGCCAAGGTGTTCAGGGTCGGGAAGCCTCCGTGGTGAGCGAGCGAAGCAGTTGCATCACTTCGGCCTCACGGAACCGGCGGTGGCCACCGGGTGTCCGGAGCGAGCCGAGCCTGCCCGCGTGCGCCCACCGGGTGACGGTTTTCGGGTCGACGTGGAACAGAGCGGCCACCTGGCCCGGGGTCATGAGGATTTCGTTCGGTCCGCTGAAACCGGATCCGTTGTAGGTGGGTGCGCTCATCGACGGTCCTCCGCTGTTTTCGTTCTGCCAGTGCTGCAGCTGGTCGCAATCGCGACCGAATACGGTCATCGTGGCATCACAACCCTCAGGTACTCGAACGATCTAATGTTGGTAAAGGGGAGGTAATAGACAAATCGGATAAGTCGGACGTTCGAGCGCGCCCCGGTGGGTGGGTAATCTGGGGGTCGTGAGCGAGCCCAGTGAGAAGCCGAAGAGCCCGAAGCCAGCCGATCAGGCCAAGCCCCCCGTGACCGCAGGGTCGGCGGCCCCGCAGCCGGCCGAACGGGTCACCAAGGGTCGTCTGGCTCGCGACGTCGCGCTCTACTCCTTCGCTCGACTGCTCCTCGTCGTCGTCATCGCGGGCATCATCCTCGGAGTCGCCGCGCTGGTCGGGGTGACGATTCCGCTGCTCGTCGCCGCCATTTTCGCGGTCCTGATCGCCCTTCCGCTGTCTCTGCTGCTGTTCGCGACACTTCGGCGCAGGGTGAACGAGGGGATCGCTGCGTTCGACGCGCAGCGCCGCGCGGACCAGGCTGACCTGCGCGCGAAACTCCGCGGCGAGGACCGGTGACGGACGCCGACTGCGTCGTCATCGATCGGAGCCGGTCCCGAGACTGGGTGGACAATGCGGTTCGTCTGATCGAGGCCGACGCGCAGCGCAGCGCCGACACGCATCTCCTCCGTTACCCGCTTCCCCCGGCGTGGGGCGTGCAGCTGTACCTGAAGGACGAGTCGACGCACATCACGGGAAGCCTGAAGCACCGGTTGGCCCGTTCACTTTTTCTGTACGCGATCTGCAACGGGTGGATCACCGAGGGAACCACGGTCATCGAGGCGTCGTCCGGTTCGACAGCGGTCAGTGAGGCCTACTTCGCCAAGATGCTGGGCCTCGACTTCGTGGCGGTGATGCCGCGCAGCACGAGCGGCGCCAAGGTCGCGCTGATCGAGGCGCAAGGTGGGCGCTGTCACTTCATCGACCGCCCGCCCGAGATCTACAGCGAGGCCCGCAGGCTCGCGGCGGAGTCGAACGGCCACTTCATGGATCAGTTCACCCACGCCGAGCGGGCCACCGACTGGCGGGGCAACAACAACATCGCCGAGTCGATCTATCAGCAGATGGCGCGTGAGGAACACCCGGTGCCGGAGTGGATCGTGATGAGTGCCGGTACCGGAGGCACCAGCGCGACGCTGGGGCGTTATATCCGGTACCGCAGGCACGCCACCCGACTCCTCGTGGTCGATCCCGAGAACTCGGCGTTCTTCGACGGGTACGACACCAATTCCTGTGACTACGCGACCGGGCTGCCGTCCCGTATCGAGGGCATCGGCAGGCCTCGCGTGGAACCTTCGTTCGTCGGACAGGTCATCGATCGGATGATGCGCGTACCCGACGCCGCTTCCATTGCCACCATGCGCCATGCCAGTTCGGCACTGGGCCGGCGTGTGGGTGGTTCCACCGGCACGAACCTGTGGGGCGCGTTCTCGGTGGTGGCAGAGATGATCGCGGCCGGCCGCTCCGGCAGCGTCGTGACCGTCCTCTGCGACGGCGGTGAGCGCTACGCGGACACCTATTACGACGACCGGTGGGTCAGCGCTGAGGGCATCGACCTCACCGGGCCGACTGCATTGCTGGACGACTTCGCGCATACCGGAGTCTTGCCAGGTCACACCGCCTGAGAGTGGCTGAGTCGGACCGGGAGTGCCTGAGTCAGGCCGGCTGACTCGTCGGCTGCGCCCGGCGTGCGGGCGTGGCCACCGGTCGCGTCATGGTGACGCGCGGCCACGCTGCCAGTCCGTTGCGTGCCTCGTCCGCGCGGATCTGTGACAGCCCGGGGGTGAGTTCGCAATCCTGCAGGGGCCGAAAGCCCAGCCGCTCGTAGTACGGCGCATTCCAGGGAACGTCGACGAAGGTGGTCAGTGTGAGGGCCGGAAAGCCGCGTTCCGCCGCCCAGGACGAGATCTCGTCGAGAAGGAGCGCCCCGAGTCCCTGCCGGGCGGCGCTGGGATGGACCGAGACCTGTTCGATGTGCGCGGCGCCGTCCACGAGCGCAACCAGGGCATATGCGACCGGGTCGCCGTCTGCGTCCGCGGCGACCCAAATCCTCCCCGCATCCAGAAATTCCCTCAACTCGTCGAGTGAGGGCGGCGGATCCTCCGCGATCGCGTCCATTCCGATGTCGCGGAACGGAGCTCCTGCGGCAACTTCGATCTGTTGGAGAGTGGGCAGGTCGGTGACGATGGCCGAGCGGATCACAGGTCTGTTTTACCCGAAACCAGTCAATTCACACACCTTTGCAGCATGATCCCAGTACCTACGCCTCCGCAGGCTACGCAACCGTAGGTTGGTAGCCTGAGGTCAGGACGATGCGATCGGGGACTAGGTATGGACAGGCCCGAGGTAACCCTCGAGAACTACCGTGCGGTGTACGACTATTACCGCGATCATCAGCAGAACCGGGTGCTGGCCAAGCTGGCGTACGCGATGTTGAGCATGAAGTACCGGCCGCGGGTCCGGTATGCCGACGGCGCCGAGGAGCAGCTGACCGAGCTCGTCAAGTCCGGAGCGGTACTGCTCGTGGCCGCCAATCATGTGACGCACAGCGATCAGTACACGCTTGCCGCGACCGCGTGGAAGACGCCTCTGCGCCGAGTGATCGGCACGACCCGTGTACTGGCCAAGGACGAGTTGTTCACCGACCCCGATCTCCGCAAGAAGGTCGACATGATGGGCGGCATCCCGGTGTTCCGCAGTAAGAACTACGGCTTGCGCGCCGTGGCGGATGCGGGGCGTCTGATGATGGACGTGGCGGCCGAAAGGTTATGCCGGGGAGACAACCTCGCGATCTTCCCGGAGGGCACCTGCAATGAGGGCGACCCGACCCGGCTCCAGCACATCAACAGCGGCATCGGTCACATCGCCAAGCGCGCTGTCGATCGAGGTGTCACTCCCGCGCTGCTCTCGATCGGCATCAGCTACGGCCCGGACGCGCACGGCGCCGATACCGAGCTGGTGAAGGGTGCGAGTGTGTATGTCGCTCAACCGCTCACTGCTCTCCCCGTCAAGCCGATGGACATTGCCCACATCGCGCAGTGCGAGCTACAGAAGGCGGTCGACGGGGCGGTCGCCGCGTACTGAGCCGTCGACAAGGCGTCAAGAAAGGTTGACACCCGACCCGGTGTCAACCTAGATTGACATGTATGACGGAGGCAACGACACTCGCAGCTGCAGCGGGAAGCCCGGACCCCGCCGAGGGGTTACGGGCCGTGCGTGCCCTGCGACGTCTTCTGGAGCGGCTCGAAGCTATTCAGGTCGACAACGCTCGCGCTCAGGGCTGGTCCTGGCAGGCGATTGCCGACTCGCTCGAGGTGAGCAGGCAAGCGGTCCATCAGAAGCACAATCGGAAAGGGAGGTAGCTCCCCATGTTCGAACGATTTTCGACGGATGCCCGTGCTGTGGTGATCGATGCCCAGAAGGAGGCTCGCGCTCTGAAGTCGCCGCGGATCGGTCCCGAACACCTCGTTCTCGGGCTTCTGTCCGTGCCGACCGAACCCGTCCAGGGCATCCTCGCCGATTCCGGCATCGTCCTCGCGGCCGCGAGACGCACTGTCGCGGAACGGGGTATAGCGCTCAGCGATGCGGACGCGGATGCACTCGGATCGATCGGCATCGATCTCGACGCCGTCCGCCGCAGTCTCGAACAGACCTTCGGGAAGGGCGTCCTCGATCCCGAGCCGCCCAAGGGGCCGCGCGGCTGGTTCGGGCGCAAGTCGGGCCACATCCCGTTCACGAAGGACGCCAAGAAAGCGCTCGAACTGTCCCTACGGGAAGCCCTGGCCCGCAAGGACAATCACATCGGACCCGAGCACGTGCTGCTGGGAGTGCTCCGAGCCGCGGACGGCACGGCCCGCGAGATACTCGAGGTTTCGGTGACTGTGGACGAACTCCGGCGCCGGGTGCACGCCGCGCTCGACCGGGCAGCCTGAACCGGGCTCTCCGCGAATGGGGGCGATGCCCGTGTGTCGCAGTGATGTGCCAGCATGCACAGATGACCTTCTTGGTACGTCTCGTCGTCAACGCGTTCGCGATCTGGCTCGCGGCCGCCTGGGTGTCGGGCATAGACATCTCGAGTTCGGGCAACGGCACTGCGTGGGACATCGTGGTGCTGCTCGGTATCGCGCTGGTATTCACGGTGGTCAACATCTTCGTCAAACCGCTGGTGAAGCTGTTGTCGTTGCCGCTGCTGATTCTCACGCTCGGACTTTTCACCCTGGTGATCAACGCGCTGATGTTGATGCTCACCGCTTGGCTGAGTTCACAGACCGACTACGGCATGACGGTCGACGGCTTCTGGACGGCTCTCTGGGGCGGCCTGATCATCTCGGTGGTCAATTTCCTGGTCAACATCGTCGTTCCGGACCGCGACTGAGCTCGGTCAGGCCAGCGACAACGCCACGGCCGTCGCTGCGCCCCAGATGAGCATGGCCAGGCCCGAATCCCGCAATGCCGGTATCAAGGCCAGGCCTGTGGCGCCGGAACGAACCGGCGAGTTCGCCCGGATCGCAAGGGGCACGGCCAATAGTCCGAGAAGCGCCCAGGGGGTGCGCGCAAGGAGGACGAGAGTCGCGATGAACGGGACGGTCAAGGTGACGAGGTGCAGGATGCGGGTGCGGGCATCGCCGAGACGGACAGCGAGTGTGCGTTTGCCCGATTCGGTGTCCGTGGGGATGTCCCGGAGGTTGTTCGCCACGAGCACCGCGCTGGAGAACGATCCGACGGCAACGGCCGTCACGAGTCCCGCCCAGTCCACCGTCTCCGCCTGCACGTATTGGGTGCCGAGGACGGCGACGAGACCGAAGAATACGAAGACGGCAACCTCGCCGAAACCGCTGTACCCGTAGGGTTTTTTGCCGCCTGTGTAGAACCAGGCGCCTACGATGCACAGCGCGCCGATCAGAACCAACCACCATGCAGTGGTGACGGCGAGTACGAGTCCGGCGGCAGCGGCGACGGCGAAGCAGGCGATGGCAGCAGCTTTCACCGCCGACGGCTTCGCCAACTTGGAACCGACGAGCCGCAGCGGTCCGACCCGTTCGTCGTCGGTGCCGCGAATGCCGTCGGAGTAGTCGTTGGCGAAGTTGACCCCGACGATCAACGCGAGAGAGACGACGAGCGCCAGTAACGCCTTCCACCACACTGCGCCGCCGAGCGACGCCGCTGCGCCTGTGCCCGCCAGCACTGGGGCGATCGCGTTCGGGAGGGTGCGCGGACGAGCGCCTTCGATCCATTGAGCAGCCGTTGCCATGTGTCGATCTTTGCACTCCGCACCACCGCCGAATGCGGTGGACCAGTACCTGAGTGTTACCGGGCGGGGCGAACCGGTAACGGCTGCGATCTGTTCAGGCCGACACACCGGCGCCGAGGCGGTGGGCGCAGGCGTGTAGGAGGTCGGTCAACTCCGGATCGCCGACGGCCAGCCGTCCAGTCTTCCCGATCGCGGCGAGGCAGCCGACCACGCCGTGTCGGGAGTCGAGCACGGGGACGGCGACGGAACTGCGGCCGATACGAATCTCGTCCACTTCCCGGGCCGAACCGGTGTGCCGAATGGTCTCCAGCTCGGCGTTCAGCATCGAGATGTCGGTGATCGTGCGGGACGTGACCCGGCGTAGTTGCTGCTGTACGAGTTCGGGGTGCGCCGCGAGGAGGATCTTCCCGATGGCGGACGCATGCGGATGCGCCGTGATGGTGCCTTCACCGCTGAGTTCGTGGTCGGGGTCCTTGTCGACGAGCCGGACCGCGCCCCCCGTGAACGATGCGAGATAGACACCGAACCGCACCTGAGACCGCAGTCCCTCGACGATCGTGTGCTGATCGACTGGGTCCGGCGTGTCGGCGCCCGCGAGTTGCCGGGTGCGGCGACCGAGTGCGAATCCGGAGAGGTCGGAGATTCGCACCAGATAGCCGTCGGCGGTGAGCAGATTCAGAAGCCGATAGGCCGTCGCCTGGGGGATACCCGCATGGGCGGCGACGTCCTTGGCAGTTGCTCCCGAGCCCAGTTGGGCGACGGCCTCGAGTAGTGCGAGTGCTTTCTGCACGGCGCGGGGTTCGTGGCCCGCGAGCTCCCCGGTCCTCCTCGCCATCAGCGCATCTCATGGGTTCGCGCACTTGCGGTCAATGCCAGGTTGCCCGTCGCGTCGGTGGCGAACACGCCCGCACCCGGCAGTACGTCCTCCGTTTCCGCGCTGTCGAACACGCCGATCGACATCAGACTCGCGGGATGGTGCCACTGGAGGAAAAGGTGCCAGGCAGAACCGGACAGCAGCAGCGTGAGCATCACCGCGGGAACCATGACGAGGCCGTGTGAGGCAGTGGTGAACAACAGGTAGGTGAGGACGGTTCCACCGGCTGCGCTGCCCGCGACCCCGGCGCACAAGGTCAATGCGGTGTGCTCCTGAATTCGGCGGAGGAATTGCACCGACGCCACCGCGACCAGCACATAGGCGGCGATCACCGCCGTGCGTGCTGCCAGTTGAACGTGACCGAAGGCGGTCGACTTGCCGACGATTCCGAAGGTCGCTGCGCCCACGCATACGGTGCAGACAATCAGGGCCAGAGCGGCATAGGGAGTGCGGTAGCCGCGCTGCACGCGCGCGAACAGCCGCGGAACCACTGATTCGACGCCCATCGAATACACGAGGCGTGAGGCGGCGTTGGACGACGCCATCGCCGAGGCAAGCCACGACGTCCCGAGCCCGATATTCAGCGCGATGACGACCGCTGGGGCGACACCGGTCGACGTGCCGTGGAGGTAGGCGTTGACGAGGGTGTCGGCGCGGCCGGACCACGCGGCCCAGCCGGCGAAGATGAACAACGCACCGCAGATCATCGGGGTGAGGAGGACGGTCCGGGTCACCGTCGCGAGGGGCCGCTTGGCCTCGGGTCCGAAAAAAGTGGCGCTCTCGAAACCGGCGAGAGCGAACACGGCAACGAGCGCCATGGTCAGGAGACCGTGCGACGACGAGTCTTCGGGCGGCACCACGGCGTGTTGCCCGCCCGCGCCTGTCACCACCATCAGGCCGACGATGAAGAGCAGCGAACATGTTTCGATGGCGAGAATGGCGAGGGCTGCGAACCGCACGCCCCGCACCAGACATCCGAGAATGACGAGTGCGATGCCGGCGTAAATCAGTACCCGGTCGGCGGGACCACGCATCTCCAGTCCGAGGAAACCGAGTGTCGTGATCACGGCCTGACCGCCGTGGTACAGGGTCATGACGGCACTACCTACGTACTTGGTGAGCATGGCCACGCCGGCGGTGAGGGCGGCCCGGGTACCGAGTCCCTGGAATACGAAGCTGTAGATGCCGCCTGCCGCTGCCATCCGCCGCGTGAACTGGGAGACGCACACCGCAATCAGCGTGATCACGACCGTAGCGACGGCGATGGTGACCACACCGCTCAGAAGCATCTGATGGGTGAACATGGTGACGGGCAGGACCACCATCGACACCGCCGGAGCCGTCGTGGCCACCGACTGGGCGAGAACCTCGAAGCCCGACAACTGCCGCCGGCCCAGCGCACGCAGCGGCGACACGGCCTGACGTTCGGGCTCGCCGGTGGCGAACGAACGCGCGATGGCGTCGGAAAGGGCTGACATGCGCGTGAAACTAGCCGGGTCGTGTTGCCGAAAAGTTTCGGTTTCGGGTCGAACTCCGCTTCGGGAGTGAGAACGGCCCGCGACCGTTCTCGCTCGCCGGCCTCAGACTGTTTCGCCGCCGACAACTTCCCGACTCGCGTTCCTCCCAGGATGAATCCGGACAAGTTACCCGGGTCGCCGGGCGCAAGAATGGGAGCGCGAATTGGCATTCACACGTAGATTTTTCATGAAGGGCCTCGGGGCCACCGGGGGCGCGGGACTCGCGTACGGTGCGATGTCGACGCTCGGGCTCGCACCGTCGACCGCCGCTCCCGCCCGCGCGTTCCAGCCGCTCGCGGCCGGCGACCTGATCGGGAAGGTGAAGGGCAGCCACTCCGTGGTCGTGCTCGGCGGCGGCCCCGCCGGCCTGTGTTCGGCGTTCGAACTGCAGAAGGCCGGATACACGGTGACGGTCCTCGAAGCCCGCACTCGGCCCGGTGGCCGCGTCTGGACCGCCCGGGGCGGTACCGAGGAGACCGACCTGAACGGCGAGACGCAGAAATGCACGTTCTCGGAGGGGCACTTCTACAACGTCGGCGCCACCCGCATCCCGCAGAGCCACATCACCCTCGACTACTGCCGGGAACTCGGCGTCGAGATCCAGGGCTTCGGGAACCAAAACGCGAATACGTATGTGAACTACCAGAGCGACACGTCGTTGTCGGGCCAGTCCGTGACGTACCGGGCCGCGAAGGCCGACACGTTCGGTTACATGTCGGAACTGTTGAAGAAGGCAACCGATCAGGGCGCGCTGGACCAGGTGCTGACCCACGAGGACAAAGACGCGTTGTCGGAGTTCCTCAGTGACTTCGGTGACCTGTCCGACGACGGCCGATACCTCGGATCCTCGCGTCGCGGTTACGATTCCGAGCCCGGTGCCGGGTTGAACTTCGGCAGCGAGAAGAAGCCGTTTGCGATGCAGGAAGTGATCCGCAGCGGCATCGGCCGAAACTTCAGCTTCGACTTCGGCTACGACCAGGCGATGATGATGTTCACCCCGGTCGGCGGCATGGACCGCATCTATTACGCCTTTCAGGACAGGATCGGCACCGACAACATCGTCTTCGGCGCCGAGGTGACGTCGATGAAGAACGTGTCCGAGGGCGTCACTGTCGAATACACCGCCGGCGGCTCGAAGAAGTCGATCACCGCCGACTACGCGATCTGCACGATTCCGCCACACCTGATCGGACGTCTGCAGAACAACCTGCCCGCCGACGTGCTCACCGCGCTGAAGGCGGCCAAGCCGTCGTCGTCCGGCAAGCTCGGCATCGAGTACTCGCGCCGGTGGTGGGAGACGGAGGACCGCATCTACGGCGGCGCGTCCAACACCGACAAGGACATCTCGCAGATCATGTTCCCGTACGACCACTACAACTCCGATCGAGGCGTGGTCGTCGCCTACTACAGCAGCGGCAAGAGGCAGGAGGCGTTCGAGTCGCTCACCCACCGGCAGCGGCTCGCCAAGGCGATCGCCGAGGGCTCCGAAATCCACGGTGAGAAGTACACCCGCGACATCTCCTCGTCGTTCTCCGGCAGCTGGCGTCGCACCAAGTACTCCGAGAGCGCGTGGGTCAATTGGGCGGGAAGCGGTGGCTCCCACGGCGGGGCGGCCACCCCCGAGTACGAGAAGTTGCTCGACCCGGTCGAGAAGATCTACTTCGCAGGCGACCACCTGTCCAATGCGATCGCCTGGCAGCACGGCGCTCTGACGTCCGCTCGCGACGTCGTCACTCACATCCACGAGCGCGTGGCCCAGGAAGCCTGACCTTCCCCTCTAACAAGGAGTTCTTCATGAAGTCGTTCCGTATCAAGGCAATTACCACTGCCCTCGCGGCGTCCGCTGTTCTCGCAGGCGCCACCTCATGCTCCTCCGACGAGGCCGCAGCAGAGGCGCCAGGCAGCACCTTCGTCTCGAAATCCATTCTTGAAGCGGGCGAGGCGAATCCGATGATCGCGCAGGGGGTGGCGATCGGCGGTGGCACCGCCGTCTACAAGTCGAGCGGAATCGGACCGGGTGCGTCCAACAAAGCTGCGCCCGAGGGAACCCCGGAGTCGTACATCGACACCGACGTGTTCGCAGCCGGCATGCTTCCCGCTGGGGTCACGATCACCGAAGCGCAGGGCATCAACGCGCTGAAGCGAATTCGCGACAATCTCGAGGCGCAGGGGCTGACGCTCGAGGACGTCGTGACCATGCGGGTGTTCCTCGACAATGCCCCCGGAACGGACCGCGCCGATTACGCCGGCTGGAATCGCGCCTACCGGCAGTTCTTCGCGAACACCAACCTCGACACTGGCGACACCGAACTGGTTCCCCTCGGCACCGCGGAACCGGCCGCGCCGATGGAACGGAACTCCGCGCGTCCCAGCCGATTCGCGCTCGAGGTGGCGAGCCTGCCGGCAGCGGGATGGCTCGTCGAGGTCGAGGTGGACGCCGTGTACCCCGACGGTGAGGAGCCGCAGTAATGGGAGCGATGAGCCCGTCACACTGGGCGATTGTCGCGGTGGTTCTGGTGGTGCTCTTCGGATCGAAGAAATTGCCCGACGCTGCGCGCGGTCTCGGCCGATCCATGCGAATCCTCAAAACCGAGGTGGGGGAGTTGCAAGCGGACGCCCCCGAACTGGAGAAGTAGGCGCCCGGGCGGGAGGTGAACCTGCACTTGCAGGGACATTGGTCGGATGCGCAGCAATTGCGTCGGAAGGTAGCCAATGTCTTTGCAAGTGTCCTTCACTTCGAACCCGGAGTCACGAATTGCGTCCTCGCGGAGTTTCTCCCGGTGCACGGCCACGGCCGCCTGCCCACCGTCGACGCCGTATTTCCCCAGGCCATCGAACTCTCCGACCACGCCGTCAGCTTCCCAGAAGAAGTCGACGCGGCCGAGGAACGCGCCACTGCTGTCGTGGAGAACTCGTTGCAGTTGAGGTGAGGGTAGTCCGTGCCGGCGTATCCGAGTGCGGCTCAGCGATTCTCCCGGGCTTTCGCTGCGACCGTCGAGGAATCCCGCTGCGCGTCGCGCCGTCGCGATACCTTTTCGTGGTCCGGACCGATCGATCACGTCCCCGATGTGGTCGAGTGTGCCAAGCCGGCGGTGCAGCGCCGAGTCACCGACCACGACGGCCTGGTCGAACGTCGAGATGCGCGCCGGTGTCCACCACTGTTCGCGCGGTCGTGGTGACCGGCAGCCCGCCCACCACGACGACGTCGGACGCGTCGAATGGTGCGGCGTGGAGGTGTACTTCAGCAGTTCGGCCGCCGCCGGACGTGTGATTGCGAGTCAGATGTACCCGCTGGAGCGGAATGTCACCGACATCCATATCGTGCAGCAGCGCCGCGGAGGCGTGGCTCACCACGACACCGGGTGGCCGCGACTGCAGGGCCGCAGCGATGCGTATTCGGTGCAGTGCACACGCGTCGAGTCCGGCGAAGTGCGCGTCGGAGACGTCCGCGCCCGCGGCGATCCGCACAAGTTGTCCGGACCTTCGCGCGCGTCGGATCTCGGAGTCGGTGATGCCGTCAGCCAAGGCTCGGCGTCGAAAGATCAGATCGTCGGTCATGGCGGACATCGTGCAGCACGCGGCAGACAGGGCTGGTGTGCTCACCAGGACTTCAGAGCGACCCTGTGGATAGAGCGCAGCCTGTGGACAACTCCATCCGCGGAGACATTGGCCAGACGCGCGACCATTGCGACCGCGGCTGGCAAAAATCATCGCAAACAGGCGCGCCCTACCCGAACCTGGACTCCAGGGCGCGGCGGTCGACCTTGCCGGGACCGCGGAGGGGGAGGGCGTCGACGAGGTGCAGTTCGCGGGGCGCAGCGGTGGGGTCGAGGGTGCGTTCGACGAACTGCCGCAGTTCGTCGAGCGTGGGGAGGGTTCCGGATTCGGCGACGACGGCGGCGGTGACACGCCGGCCGAGTCGTTCGTCGGGGAGGCCGAAGACGGCGCATTCACGCACGGCCGGGTGCTCGTTGAGTGCGCGCTCGACGACTTGCGGTACGACGGTGAGGCCGCCGGTGGAGATGGCCTCGTCCAGTCGGCCGGTGATGCTGAGGATTCCGTCGGTGAGCGACCCGGAGTCGTCGGTGCGGAACCAGCCGGGTTCGGCGAACGCGGGGTGGTCGGGAATGCCGCGGTAACCGGTCGCCAGCATGGGTCCGCCGAGCAGGACGCGGCCGTCGTCGTCGATCCGGACCCGTGCGCCGTCGAGAGGGATCCCGTCGTACACGCATCCCCCGCACGTTTCGCTCATGCCGTAGGTGCGGACGACGGTAATCCCAGCCTCCTGGGCACGTTGCAGCACCGGGGCCGGTGTCGCTGCGCCGCCGAGCAGGACGGCGTCGAGGGAGGCGAGTGCCGCCACCGCGCCGGGGTGGTCGAGGGCCTTGACGAGCTGCGTCGGAACCAGAGACGTGTAGCGGCGACGCGAGGTCATGGTCTCGACCGCGGCGGGCAGCGCTGCGGGATCGAAACCTCCCGTCACATCGACCACGACCGGTTCGGTGCCCGCCAGCACACTGCGCAGGAGCACCTGCATCCCCGCGATGTGGTGGGCGGGCAGCGCCAGGAGCCAGGAGCCGGGCCCGCCGAGTCTTGCGTGTGTCGCCTCACCGCTCGCGCGCAGCGCAGCCGCCGTGAGCATCGCACCTTTGGGCACGCCCGTCGTACCCGAAGTCGCCACGACGAGTGCGACGCCGTCGTCGATCGGCTCCCCAGGACGCAAGGCGTCGGTCAGTCGCCGGATCTCCCGCTCGTCCGCGGCGGGGACGGGCAGCGCGGCGGGGGCGGTTCCGTCGAGCATCTCCGACAGCTGCGGCAGGATACCGACAACCCTGACGCCCGACGGGACGGGAAGGATCTGGAGTTCGCTCACTGGGCGGGCCCGGCCAACGGCCATCCGCCCGCGGCAAGGTTGCTGCGAACCCGGTCGACATCCGATTCGAGTGGCAACTCGTCGGTGACCTTGGTGATCAGGACCTGGATGTCCGTCTTCTCGATGGGGAGGTCACCTTCCTCGACGAGAGCGTCGGCGACGGCATCCACCTCGTCCTCGGACAGGCGGCGAGTGAGCAAGGCGAACAACGGGATGTAGTCCTGCTCGGGCACACCATTGGGATAGCCGGCTCGCAGCCACCCGACGATGGAAGTGAGGAACGGTGGAAGGCTCATCGGTTATCCCGCGTCGCGTGTTTCTTTCGGATCGCCCGCACCCTCGTCGGTGTTGCCGGCGACCGGCCACCCTCCCGCAGTGTCACCAGCGACCGGCCACCCTCCCGCGGTGAGGTTCGCGGTGACCCGCGCAACGTCCTCCTCCGACGGCTCTTCGTGGGTGATCTCACTGATGAGGCGCCGGATGCTGTCGTAATCGACGTGGCGATTCGGGTGTTCGTGGGCCGTTTCGATCGACAGCGCCACCACTTGCTCGATTTCCTCATCGGTGAGTCGACGACGCAACACGGCCAGCAACGCGAAATGGTCCTTCGCCGGAATCCCTTCGGGGTATCCGGCGCGGAGCCAATCGAGTACGGAACGAAGTGAGTATTTGGGCACGCGTTCGGCCTCTTTCGTCGATGGAGTGGGAACCTCGCGGTCGCCGCTCAGAAGATGTGGATACCGAACGTGCTGGCCAGGAAGTCGCTCATCAACAGCAGTATCCCAGTGATGATCGCGATCAGCACGACGGCGAAGCAGGCCACGGCACCGATCCGGCCTGCGACGGACGGCTGCGGCGCCGAGGTCTCACCTTCGGCTCCTGCGCTGAGCGACTTCAGTCCGAGAGCGAAGATGGCGGGCAGTCCCGCACCGAACAGCAGTCCGACGAGGATCACTTGCCAGAGCGAGTTGACGGTGGTGGTCAAGAGGGTCATGAGCAGCTCCCGTCAGTGGTTGGTGGTGGTGGGTCTGGGCGACTCGGAGATCTCCGAGCCGGCCGGGGGTGGTACAGCCGTGGTCGCGGGATGCTCTGCACCCGGCTCCCACTCGGCGTTGACATTGCCGGAGTGCACCGGCTGCTTGCGGGACCGTAGGTACATGAACCCGGCGAGGAGGATGAGTGCCGCGAACACCACCAGCACGCCGGCGAGGCCGCCGATGATGTGCGCGAGGAACCAGCACACGGCGCCCACGAACGCGGCCGAGGGGAGAGTGATGAGCCACGCGACCGCCATACGTCCGGCGATGCCCCAGCGAACCTCGGCGCCCCTGCGGCCGAGCCCCGTGCCGAGGATGGAACCGGTGGCGACGTGTGTGGTGGACAACGGAAGCCCGAGGTGGCTCGACGTCAGGATGATCGCGGCCGACGAGGATTCGGCGGCCATGCCTTGCGGGGCGGCGATCTCGACGAGGCCCTTGCCGAGGGTGCGGATGATCCGCCAGCCGCCGAGATAGGTGCCGAGGGCAATGGCGACGGCGCAGCTGAGCTTGACCCAGAAAGGCATCTCGTCGTCGGCGGTGATGCTGCCGTGCGCGACCAGTGCGAGGAAGATCACACCCATCGTCTTCTGGGCGTCGTTGGTTCCGTGCGCCAGCGACACCAGCGAGGCGGAACCGATCTGACCGACGCGGAACCCGTGCTCCTTCGTTCCCTCCGGCACGGTGGAGGTGATGCGGTACACGAGTTTAGTACCTGCCGTGGCGACCAGTGCTGCGACGACAGGGGCGAGAAGAGCGGGAATGACGACCTTGCCGAGGACCCCGCCCCACTCGACACCACTCATGCCGATGGACGCGATGGCCGCACCGATCAAGCCACCGAACAGCGCGTGCGAGGAGCTCGACGGCAGACCGAGCAGCCAAGTCGCGAGGTTCCAGATGATGCCGCCGACAAGTCCCGCGAACACGATGAGCAGGAGATCTTCACCGCCCACCGTTCCCAGGTTCACGACACCTTTGGCCACGGTCGCGGCGACCTCGACCGACAGGAATGCGCCGACCAGATTCAGCGACGCGGAGAGCACGACCGCGGTCTTGGGTCGCAGAGCTCCCGTTGCGATCGAGGTGGCCATTGCGTTTCCGGTGTCGTGGAAGCCGTTGGTGAAGTCGAAAGCGAGGGCGGTGACGACCACCACCAGAAGAACTACGAGCTCTGCGGTCACACCCAGATTGTGCGGATCGAAGTTCGAAAAGTACAGCTGAGGTCGGACACCTCGAGGCGGCCTGGAGTTTGGCCCCGTGTCACCCGTCGTTCACCGGCCTGGTGTCGCGCCGGAGGGGGTGATCCTCCGGAATCTGCACCAGCACGATCGGTATTCCGTCGGGGTCCGCGATCCACATTTCGTGCAGTCCCCACGGTTCCTGCCGGGCTTCGCGGTTGATCTTGACCCCGGCGAGTACCAGTTCGGTCTGCGCTGCGGTGAGGTCACGGACCTGCAGCCACAGGGCACCGTCGAACGTCGACGGAGTGTCCGCGGCGCCGTGGGCGGCCACCTCGATGAGTCCCTGCCCCGCGAAGAACACCGTGCCTCCGGGATATTCGCGGGCGGTGGCGAGTCCGAGGATGTCGCGGTAAAAACTCAGCGTCGTCGCGTAGTCCCGTGGCCGCAGGATCGTCCTGCTGCTGAGGATTTCCACCCGTCACTCTCCTTTGCTCGGGCGGGCTTCGTGACCTGCCCGGCCGTGTGTGCGTCGCGCTTCCTTCATCTCCGCCTCGAACAGGTGGCGACGACCGTCCAGCAGTTCGTCACGGGCGGCGCGCTCGAGTTCACGGAAGGTGGACCAGTACCCGTCGTCGAACTCTTCCACGACCTGGAAGGTCCACCGTCCGTCGAGCACGTTGAGGCCGACCAGTTCGGTCTCCAGGCGGTCCGCTGTCGGGCCGTGACCGGCCGACCGCAACGCGTCGACGGCGTCACCGAGCTGAAGGTCGGCGTGCCCGATCAGCTGGTGGAACGAGTACAGCAGTCCGCGGGCCCGCTCGACGGTTTCGAGGGATTCGGACAACTTCCCGAGCGCGGCGACGGTGTCGTCACCGGTTCCGGGCGGACGGCGGTGTTCCGGGGCCGGGAGCTCGCGGTCGGTGCTCATGTGGTCAGTGTGCCGGAATCGGTGAATCCGCGCTGGCACGTGGCCAATTCCACGATGCCCGGGAAGGGGAGCGGCTCAGAAGTACCAGGGATACGGCTTCCAGTCGGGTTCGCGCTTTTCGAGGAAGGAGTCGCGACCTTCGACGGCCTCATCCGTCATGTACGCCATGCGGGTTGCCTCTCCCGCGAACAACTGCTGTCCGACGAGTCCGTCGTCCTGCAGGTTGAACGCGTACTTCAGCATGCGCTGCGCCTGCGGGGACTTTCCGTTGATCCTGGCGCCCCACTCGATTCCGACGTCCTCGAGTTCGGCATGGTCGACGACCTTGTTGACGGCGCCCATCCGGTGCATCTCCTCGGCGGTGTACGTCTCGCCGAGGAAGAAGATCTCGCGGGCGAACTTCTGCCCGACCATCTTGGCGAGGTAGGCGCTGCCGTAGCCGCCGTCGAAGCTGCCGACGTCGGCGTCGGTCTGCTTGAAGCGGGCGTGCTCGCGGCTGGCGAGTGTCAAATCGCACACCACGTGCAGGCTGTGGCCGCCGCCTGCGGCCCAGCCGTTGACGAGACAGATGACGACCTTCGGCATGAACCGGATCAATCGCTGAACCTCGAGGATGTGCAGGCGCCCGGCGCGGGCCCGATCGACGGTGTCCGCGGTTTCCCCTTCCGCGTACTGGTATCCGCTGCGGCCGCGGATGCGCTGATCTCCGCCCGAGCAGAACGCCCAGCCCTGATCCTTCGGGCTCGGCCCGTTGCCGGTGAGGAGGACGGCGCCCACGTCGGAGGTCATCCGGGCATGGTCGAGTGCCTGGTAGAGCTCGTCGACGGTGTGCGGACGGAAGGCATTGCGCACCTCGGGACGGTCGAACGCCACCCGGACGATGCCCTCGCTGACATGCCGGTGATAGGTGATGTCCGTGAGGTTCTCGAAGCCGGGTACGGGTCGCCAGTGCTGCGGGTTGAAGGTCACGGCTCCGAGATTATCGGGTGCCGCCGTTGGGTGTCCGCGCGCGGGAGTTCGGCCCGGGTTTACCGTGCAGGTATGAGCGAACAGGCTGCGGACGTCACCGGTGTCGACGGGAAGCGCGACGACGACTACGAGCACCACGGCGGGTTCCCCAAGTACGAGGCGGTGACCCCCGGCCCGGATTGGGCGCGGTTCGTGGAAGGAATGCGCACCCTGCAGGATCTGGCGGTGTCGGTGGACGCCCCCGACGACGTTGTCGCGCAGGCGGCTGACCAGGTGGAGAAGCTGGCCGCAGTGCTCACACCGTACGTGGTTCCCGAGGGACGGTCGCCCGCCGGACGGACGATCGAGCTGCCGGGCCGGGGGAGCCTGCTGATGCCGCCGTGGCACATCGAGAAGTTCGGACCTGACGGGGTGCGCAGCGCGGGCGAGTTCCGTCGCTACCACCTCGGTGGCAACGGCGCCGCGCACGGCGGCACGCTGCCGCTGCTGTTCGACGACCTGATGGGAATGATCGTCCACGCGTACGGACGGCCCATCAGTCGCACGGCATACCTCCATGTGAACTATCGGGCGATCACACCGCTCAACACACCGCTCACCGTCGAGGGCAGCGTCGACCGGGTCGAGGGGCGCAAGACGTTCATCACCGCGCAGCTGAAGAAGGGCGACACGTTGCTCGCCGACTGTGAGGCCCTCATGCTCGAGCTTCTGCCCGGACAGCCCTGACCTCGTGTCCTCTCTGCCGACCCTCGACGAGGTCCTGGCCGACGCGGTCGCGGTGAGTCTGCCCATGCGGGTGCGCTTCCGCGGCATCACCACCCGAGAAGCCATGCTCGTGCGTGGTCCCGCGGGGTGGGGGGAGTTCGCGCCCTTCCCCGAATACGCGGACGACGAAGCCTCGCACTGGCTGCAGTCGGCGATCGAGGCCGCCTGGCTCGGTCCGCCGCCCGCGCTCCGCGACCGGGTCGCTGTCAACGCGACCGTTCCCGCGGTGGACGCCGCACAGGTTCCCGCCCTCCTCGAGCGATACCCGGGAGCCCGAACCGCGAAAGTGAAAGTAGCCGAGCGCGGTCAGACTCTCGCCGACGACGTCGCACGGGTGAACGCGGTCCGCGCACACATTCCCTGCGTGCGCGTCGACGCGAACGGTGGATGGTCGGTCGACGAGGCGGTGACGGCGCTGCACGCACTCACGGCGGACGGGCCGCTCGAGTACGCGGAACAACCGTGTGCGAGTGTGCCGGAGCTGGTGGAGGTGCGCCGACGTGTGCCCGCTGTGCGCGTGGCCGCCGACGAGAGCATTCGACGTGCGGACGACCCGCTGAAGGTGGTTCGCGCAGGCGGCGCCGACGTCGCCGTCGTGAAGGTCGCCCCCCTCGGTGGAATGCGCCGCCTCCTCGCGCTCGCGGACGAGTTGTCCGAGTACGGGGTCCCGGTGGTCGTGTCGAGTGCGTTGGACACCGCCGTGGGAATCGCCGCCGGTGTCGCCGCCGCGGCCGCACTGCCCGACCTGCATTTCGCGTGTGGACTGGGAACCGGTGGACTCTTCGAGTCGGATGTGGCCGAGCCCAGCGAGCCCGTGGACGGTGCACTGGGAGTCGCATCCGTGACTCCCGACCCCGCCCGGGTCGCCGACCTCGCGGCAACGCCCGAGCGTGCCCGCTGGTGGATCGAGCGGGTGCGCCGGTGTCATGGCCTGCTCGAACAACGCGACCCGCAGCTTTTCGTATAGTGTCTGGCCGGACCTGATCGCTCAGTCAATACGGAGGCATTGAAAGTGGTTGCAGCTCTGAACGAAACCCTGCTCGACGAGGCACGCGTGCCGGCGGTCATCGCCGATGTGCAGGCTCTGATCGACGCGGAGGTTTCGGACAAGTCGGGGGCCTCGGGACTGGCATTGAAGGGTGGTTACGCCGCGGTCAAGAAGGTGGGACCGTCCATCGTGCCGGATGCTATCGAGGGCTTGCTGCCCGAGTTCGTCACCAAGCTCGAGCCGTACTGGCAGGATTTCACCGCCAGCGGCCAGGATTCGTTCGCCGATTACCTCGTCGCCCGCGGCGACGACGTGTCGGACTCGCTCCTCGGTGTCACCGACGAGCGCATCGAGAACAGTGACCGCGGCGCGGTCAAGAAGGTGTACAACTCGCTGCGCCCGTCCGCGAAGAAGAATGTGATCGAAGCACTTCCGCGTTTGGGCGCACTCGTCCAGAAGCACGCCAACTGAACGAACCTCTGGAAGTGGCGAAGTGCGCGTCCGCGTACTTCGCCACTTCCCTGTGGTCAGTAGGCGGCGTGGCCGTGGCGCCAGTAGCCGGTGAACGAAATGTGTGTCTTGGGAACGTGCCGGTCGTTCACGAGGTGGCGTCGAAGAGCCGTCGGTAAGTCACTTTCTCCGGCGACGAAGGTGTACGACGGCCCGGTCGGAAGATCTGCCTGCCGCACCGTCTCCAACGCAAGCAGCCCCGGACGGGCATCTGCGTTTTCGCGGACCAGCCAGTGCACGTTCACTCCGTCGCCCACCGAAACATCCTGTGCGTCGGCGGCTTCCGCGATCTCTATGAACACCTCGGCTCGAAGGTCCCGCGGCGCCGATCGTAGAATCCCGACGATCGCCGGCAACGCGCTCTCGTCACCGACCAGGAGTTGCCACTCGGCGTCGGGCGCCGGGTTGTAGATCCGGCCCTCGTCGAGGATGGCAACCTCGTCGCCCGCCGACGCGGAAGCGGCCCAGGCCGAAGCCGGACCCAGATCGCCGTGCGAGGCGAAGTCGATGTCGATCTCCGTCTCGTCGCCGAACAGTCCGGTGCCGACGGCGCGGTAGTCGCGGATCGTGTAGTTGCGCACGACGGGCCGGGTGTCCTTCGACATCAGCTTGTACTGCGCGTACCAGAGGTTGCTCGCGCTGGTCGGCAGCCGCAGAGTGGTCTGTCCGGGTTGGGGGATGAACATCCGGAACCACTGGTCGTAGCCCATCGGCGTCACGAAGTCCAGTTCGGGTCCCGCCACGGTGACGCGGATGAAGTTGGGGCTGATCTGCTTGCCGGCGACCACCCGGGCGGACGCAATTCGGCGAGTCTCGGGTTTGACGAACTTGCTGCGTTGGGCCATGGATGGTTACTTTCCGGCTAGGGAATCGATTTGTCAGGTAAGCCTAACCAATCGATCGGCTATTCGGGTCGTTGCGGTCGGTCCAGCAGCACGACTTCGGGCGGCAACCCCCACTCGTTGCGGCCCAGGCGGCTGAGCGGGGCAAGGGACGTGAAGTCGGGCAGACCGTCCTCCGCGACCGCCTCGTCCCGCACCGCAACCGCGAGCACGTCGCCCATCACCACGAACGAATCACCGACCGGAACGATCTGCGCGAGGCGGCATTCGATTGCCACCGGCGAGGCGGCCACCCGCACGGGACGCACGTGCTCGCTCGGCTCGGTCTCGATCCCCAGCGCCGCGAACTCGTCGACATCATGGTCGTAGGTGGCCGAACTGGCGTTCACCACCTTCATGAGAGGTTCAGTCGCCACGTTGATCACGAACTCCCCGGTGGCTTCGATGTTGCGCAGGCTGTCCTTGCGGGTGACGGACGTGAACTGCACCACCGGTGGGTTGGTGCTCGACACCGAGAAGAAGCTGTACGGGGCCAGATTGGCTACCCCGTCCTCCGAGAGGGTGGACACCCAGGCGATCGGTCGCGGCACCACGGACGCGGTCAGTACCTGGTACATGCGGCGGGGCGGAAGTTCGGCGGGATCGAAGACTGTGCGCATCTGTTCATCGTGTCAGCGGAGGGGGTGTGGCCGCGAACTCACCTGACGAGGTCGCCGACAGAACCGGCCGGTGGATCTGACACTCTGGATGGTGTGAATCCGTCCACTGCACAAGCCACCGCGGTCGTCGACGAACTGGTCCGCGGGGGAGTACGCGAGGTTGTGCTCTGCCCGGGTTCGCGCAACGCACCGTTGGCCTTCGCGCTGCAGAAGGCCGACCTCGAGGGTCGACTGCGCCTGCACATGCGCATCGACGAGCGGACCGCGGGATTCCTCGCGCTGGGATTGGCCGTCGCCGGTCGTCGGCCGGTGCCCATCGTGATGACCTCGGGTACCGCCGTGGCCAACCTCGGTCCGGCCGTTCTCGAGGCCAACTACGCCCGGGTCCCGCTCGTGGTACTCAGTGCCAACCGCCCCTACGAAATGCTCGGTACCGGCGCCAACCAGACCATCGAGCAACTCGGCCTGTTCGGGAGCCAGGTCCGCGCCACCATCAGCCTAGGGCTGGCCGAGGACGACGCCGGTCAGAACAGCCAGTGGCGTTCGGCCGTGTGCCGGGTCCTCGCCGCCGCGCGCGGCACGAGGTCGGGAAATGCCGGTCCCGTGCACTTCGACATTCCGCTCCGGGAACCGCTCGTTCCCGACGTCCACGCGCAGGGGCCGACCCCGCAGGGACGGCCGGGCGGGGCGGCGTGGACCACCACTCAGCACGCGACGCTCGACGTGCCGGTCGAGCTCGACCTCACCCCCGACACCATCGTCATCTCCGGTCACGGGTCGGCTCTACGGCCCGAACTCGCCGGACTCCCGACGGTCGCCGAGCCGACGGCGCCGCTCCACGGCTTACCGGTGCACCCGATGGCGCTGCCCCAGCTCAAACCGCGGCAGGCAATCATCACCGGCCGCCCCACCCTGCACCGGCCGGTGTCGAAACTTCTCGCCGATCCAGTCGTGGCCGTGTACGCGCTCACCACCGGCCCGCGCTGGCCCGACGTCTCCGGCAACGTTCTCGCCACGGGCACCCGCGCCGTGGTCTCGGGTGAACCGGACCTGGCCTGGATCGCCCGCTGCCGGACCCTCACCGAGCACACGGACAAAGCGGTGCGGGCCCAGCTGGCGTCCCATCCGAAGGCAACCGGCCTGCACGTCGCCGCCACCGTGATGGACGCATTGTCCGACGGCGACCAACTGCTCCTCGGGGCGTCCAATCCGGTGCGAGATGCCGCGCTCGTCAGCTACCCGTCGCCGCGGATCCGGGTTCTGTCCAATCGGGGAGTCGCCGGGATCGACGGCACGGTGTCGGCCGCGGTAGGGGCGGCCCTCGCCTACGTTGAGGGCCGCACGGTGGCTCTGCTCGGCGATCTGACGTTCTTGCACGACGCCTCCGGGCTGCTCATCGGACCGGGAGAACCGCGTCCCCGTGATCTCACCATCGTGGTGGCCAACGACGACGGCGGCGGCATCTTCGAACTGCTCGAACAGGGCGACCCCCAGTACGCGGGCGTGTTCGAACGGGTCTTCGGCACACCACACGGCATGGACCTCGCCGCCTTGTGCGCCGCCTACCGTGTGGAGCACCACCTCGTCGGGCTCGAAGAATTGTCCGCCGAACTGCACAACCCCGGGACACCCGGTGAACGCGGAATCCGGGTGCTCGAGGTGACCACCGAGCGTTCCGGCCTGCGCGAACTCCATGCAGCGGTCCGGGCGCAGCTGTGAACCCACGGGTCACGGGCCGGGTGCGGCGCGGCATCGCCGTCACGGCCGCCGGCATCTCGATCCTCGCAGTGCTGTTGGTGGTGGCAGCGTGGCGGAACGACCGCACGATCCAATCGGACATGGGTGTCGCGACGGCCGAGGTGCTGTCGGCCGGCTCACTGCGGTCGGCGATCAGCTTCGTGACGCCCGACGGTGTGACGCACAATCCGGAATTGGGCGTGCTGTACCCGACGCGGTTGACGGCCGGACAACGGATCGACGTCGAGTACGCACGGGCCGACCCGGACCTCGTCCGGGTATCCGGCCGGGATGCGAGTGTCGCCGTGATCCCTGCCGGGTCACTCATCGTCGTCACCTGGCTCATCGCGGGACCGCTGATCTGGTATCTACGCAGACGAGAGGACGCGGTGGTTTCTCCGGCAATGTCATCGTGAGTTCGCCGGAACTTCGCGCGTCGGTCATATCGTCCTCGCCGCCGTGACCACGGGCACTGCCACGCTGTGCGTCGTGAGAGTAGCGATCGTCGCGGAGTCGTTCCTGCCCAACATGAATGGTGTGACCAATTCGGTGCTCCGAGTTCTCGAGCATTTGCAGCGGGACGGACACCAGGCGATGGTCGTCGCCCCGGACACCGTCGGTTCACAGCCTCCTGCCTCAACGGAACACGACGGTGTGCCCGTCTATCGGGTGCCCGCGGTCATGGTTCCGAAAGTCAGCTCCCTCCCCGTCGGACTGCCGCAACCGGGACTCACGGCGGAACTGCGTGCGTTCGAGCCCGACGTGATTCACCTGGCGTCGCCGTTCCTGCTCGGCGCGGGCGGGCTCGGCGCGGCGCACCGGCTGGATGTGCCGACGGTCGCGATCTATCAGACCGACGTCGCGGGTTTCGCCGAAAGCTACGGCCTGGGAATTACCAGCCGCGCGGCGTGGGCCTGGACCCGCCGCATCCACAAGGGATGCACGCGCACCCTGGCGCCGTCGACGTCTGCGGTCGAGGCCCTTGCCGAGCAGCGCATTCCCCGCGTGCACCGCTGGGCCCGCGGAGTCGAGACCAGCCGATTCGCGCCGTCTCGCCGGAGTACGGACCTGCGCGACTCCTGGTCGGCGGAGCCGGACCGTCTGATCGTGGGGTTCGTGGGCAGGCTCGCTCCGGAAAAGCATGTGGAGCGACTTGCCGCGGTGGCCGGACACCCCGGAATCCAGCTCGTGGTGATCGGCGACGGGCCGGAGCGGGGCCGTTTGCAGAAGCTCATGCCGGATGCCGTCTTCACCGGCCAACTCGGCGGCACCGAACTCGCGGAGGCCTACGCGAGCCTGGACGTGTTCGTGCATCCGGGTGAGCACGAGACGTTCTGCCAGGCCGTCCAGGAAGCGCTGGCCAGTGGCATCCCGGTGATCGGTCCGGACGCCGGAGGGCCACGCGACCTCGTCACGCACTGCCGCAACGGGTACCTGCTGCCGGTCGAGCGATTCGCCGAGCTGCTACCCAGTGCCGTCGAGGCGCTGAGTGACCGGCGGATGCGGGCGCGCTTCGGTGAGGCGGCCCGGCGATCGGTGCTGCACCGCACGTGGCCTGCCATCTGCAGCGAGCTGCTCGACCACTACGCCGAGGTCACCGGGTCTGCGGGCTTCCGCGCGTCCCGGGCTGCCTGACGACGGCACGGGGATCGTTCCCCGAGCATGCGCGGCCAACCCAGACATCGGCCGGGCAGGCGTCGACTAGCGCCGATCCCGGCACCCGACGAGGTTGGTAGCGTTCCGGGTGTGGCAACTACACACGGTTCGCGGGCATCGCTCGAAAAAGATCCGCACGAAGTCGCGTCGATGTTCGACGGCGTCGCGAAGCGTTACGACCTCACCAACACCATCCTGTCCTTCGGGCAGGACCGCAGTTGGCGCAAGGCGACTCGGTCGGCCCTCGATCTGAAGCCGGGGGAGCGGGTTCTCGACCTCGCCGCGGGCACCGGTGTGTCGACCGTCGAACTCGGGCGGTCGGGGGCGTGGTGCGTGGCCACCGACTTCTCCAAGGGAATGCTGCAGGCGGGCATCGGCCGGCAGGTTCCCATGGTGGCGGGGGACGCGATGCACCTGCCGTACGCCGACGCGGTGTTCGACGCGGCCACCATCTCGTTCGGCCTCCGCAACGTCTCGGACTTCGATGCCGGGCTGCGGGAGATCGCCCGCGTCACCAAGCCGGGCGGCCGCCTTGTTGTCAGCGAGTTCTCCACGCCGGTGTTCGGGCCGTTCCGGACGATCTACATGGAGTACCTGATGAAGGCGCTGCCGCGGGTCGCCCGCGCGGTCAGCAGCAACCCTGATGCGTACGTGTATCTCGCGGAGTCCATTCGCGCCTGGCCGACACAGTCCGAACTCGCCCAACGCATCGAGGCGGCAGGGTGGCGACACGTCCAGTGGCGCAACCTCACCGGCGGGGTAGTCGCCCTGCACCGCGCCACCCGCTGACCGGCCTCAACCGAACAGCGGCCGGGTGTCCGCCTTCTGCGACGCCAGGCCGGACGCACGCCATGCCCGGGCGGTGAGGTCGTTGTCCTCCTCGGTGACGAGGTTGCCCATCACGCGCACGGCGATGGTCATGAGCGCGCGTGAGCGCATCGCCACCGGACCCGACGCCGGGAGAACCCGGGGCACGGTCAGCAGTCCGGCGAGCCGACGTGCCACCGAGAACGCCCGCCCGTAGCGCTCGCGGAGGATGGTGGGCCACAGCTCCGTCAGATCGTCCGCATCGAGGACTTCGACCACGAGACGTCCACCCTCGAGCCCGTAGTCGATCCCCTCGCCGTTGAGCGGGTTCACACACGCCGCGGCGTCGCCGATGACGGCCCAGTTGCGCCCGGCGACGTGGGACACCGCGCCGCCCATCGGCAGCAACGCGGACGCCACCGCCCGCAGTTCGCCGTCCCAGGCCCACTCCGCGCGCCGCTGTGCCGTGTACAGGTCGAGCAGTGGCCGGAGCGCGCCCGGCGCCGGCCGTTTGGCGGTGGCGAGGGTGCCGACCCCGATGTTCACCTCGCCGGTGCCGAGGGGAAACACCCACCCGTACCCCGACTGCAGAGTGCCGGCGCTATCACGCAACTCCAAGTGGGAGGTGATCCACGGATCGTCGCTGCGCGCCGTGGCGATGTAGGCGCGCGCGGCGACGCCGTATGCGGTGTCGCGGTGCCATTCCCGGCCCAGCTTCTTGCCCAACGTCGACCGGACCCCGTCGGCCACTATCAGGGTGCGGCACTTGATGGTGTGCGTCCCGTCGCCGGTCTGCACCGTCACCGCGCTCACCCGGTCGCCGTTCCGCTCGACGCCGACCGCCTTGGCCCCCTGCACCATCACGGCGCCCGCCTGGACTGCAGTCGTCCGAAGCTTGTCGTCGAATTCGGTCCTGGCCACCGCGCTCCCCACGGCGGGGAACGACCGTCCGGGCCATTCGAGTTCGAGCTCCTGCCCGAACCCACTGAGCCGGAGCCCGCGGTTGGTGCCCTTCGATCGCACCCAGTCACCGAGGCCGAGGTGATCGAGTTCGGCGACGGCACGCGGGGTGAGGCCGTCACCACATGTCTTGTCCCGGGGAAACACGGCGGCGTCGACGAGTAGCACGTCGCGGCCGGCACGCGCGGCCCAGGTGGCGGCGGAGGAACCGGCGGGACCAGCGCCGAGGACCAGGACATCGGCGGCGACGGGAAGCGGGGACCCCGCGGGCGACTGTTCTGCTACGACCACACCTACATCCTGTCAGGCCACGCCCGGGGACCGCGGCGAGGCCGATGGCCGCCGCAACCGCTAGGTTCTCTACCGTGGGTACCAGCCGTCACCGACGGCGCGGGAACCGAGCCGTCACTGACGACAGGAATGGGTACTGAGAACGTGAGCACCGAGGGCGCAGCACACACCGCTGCCGACGCTGTAGAGGGCACTACGGTCGCCGGGATCGATCTCGGCGACACTCAGCTCGCTGCCACGGTCCGCGACAGGCTGAAACAGGTCGAGGAACTGCTGGTCAGCGAGCTCTCCGACGGCGAGGACTTTCTCACCGAGGCCGCGCTGCACCTCGCGAAGGCCGGCGGCAAGCGCTTCCGCCCGCTGTTCACGGTGCTCACCGCTCAGCTGGGTCCGAAAGCGTCCGATCCGTCGGTGGTCACCGCCGCCACCGTCGTCGAACTGGTCCATCTGGCCACGCTCTACCACGACGACGTGATGGACGAGGCGTCGATGCGCCGAGGTGCGCCCAGTGCCAACGCGCGGTGGGGCAACAGTGTCGCGATCCTGGCGGGCGACTACCTGTTCGCCCACGCCTCCCGCCTCGTGTCCACGTTGGGTCCCTCTGCTGTCCAGATCATCGCCGAGACGTTTGCCGAACTGGTGACCGGGCAGATGCGCGAGACGATCGGCCTGCGCGGCGAGCAGGACCCGATCCAGCACTACCTCAAGGTGGTGTGGGAGAAGACGGGTTCACTGATCGCTGCGTGCGGACGTTTCGGGGGCACCTTCTCCGGCGCGGAGGCCGCTGACGTGGAGCGGCTCGAACGACTCGGCGACGCTGTCGGCACGGCCTTCCAGATCTCCGACGACATCATCGACATCTCCTCGGTGTCGGCTCAGTCCGGCAAGACACCGGGGACGGACCTGCGTGAGGGCGTGCACACCCTTCCTGTGTTGTATGCGCTGCGCGACGAGGGACCCGAGGCCGACCGGCTGCGTGTGCTTCTCGATGGCCCCGTCACCGACGACGACGACGTCGCCGAGGCGCTCGAGCTCCTCGCGCGGTCGCCTGGGATGGCGCAGGCCAAGGCGAAGCTGGAGGAGTTCGCCGTGGAGGCGCGTGCGCAGCTCGCCCAGCTACCCCAAGGTCCCGCCAACGACGCACTCGTCAAGCTGGTCGATTACACGGTCGAACGCGTCGGCTGAGCCGTATCGTCGAACCTGATTGCTCGCGCGATTTCCACGCTGTACACACCGGGAACCGTCTCACCACCCTGCTTCGTTGAATGATCAAGATCCGGTATTCGGGCGATCGTGATCGGGTGACGACGACAAGGAAGGCGAGCCGTGCGCGGGTACGCAAACGGGGCCAAGACCCTGGTTCTGCTGGTCGGCATGTCGGCGCTGATCGTGTTCATCGGCGCGTTGTTCCGCAACACGACCATCCTTCTGCTGGCCATCGTGTTCGCGGTCGGCATGAATGCGTACGCCTACTTCAACAGCGACAAGCTGGCCCTCAAAGCCATGCATGCGCAGCCGATCACCGAGGTGGAAGCGCCCGCCATCTACCGCATCGTGCGGGAGCTGGCCACCACGGCTCATCAGCCGATGCCCCGGCTCTACATCAGCCCCACCAGTGCCCCCAACGCGTTCGCCACGGGCCGCAGCCCTCGGCATGCCGCGGTCTGCTGCACCAGCGGAATCCTGCAGATTCTCAACGAACGAGAGCTGCGGGCGGTCCTGGGACACGAGCTGTCGCACGTCTACAACCGCGACATCCTGATCTCGTCGGTGGCCGGGACGATGGCCGCCGTCGTGTCCGGGCTGGCGAACTTCGCGATGTTCGCGAACATGT
The DNA here is from genome assembly GCF_044389235.1 of Rhodococcus sp. NPDC019647. Classification (NCBI taxonomy): domain Bacteria; kingdom Bacillati; phylum Actinomycetota; class Actinomycetes; order Mycobacteriales; family Nocardiaceae; genus Rhodococcus; species Rhodococcus sp. NPDC019647. The sequence continues at coordinate 64,456 of NZ_JBIRXS010000008.1, forward strand.
TCGGCGGACGGGGTGGGGGACAGGGCGCCAACCCGCTCGCGCTGCTGCTGGTGTCGTTGCTCGGCCCCATCGCGGCCACCATCGTCAAGCTGGCGGTGTCGAGGTCCCGGGAATACCAAGCGGACCAGTCGGGCGCCGAACTGACCGGTGACCCTCTCGCCCTGGCGTCCGCGCTACGCAAGCTCGAGCGGGGCACCCAGGCGGCCCCGCTCCCCCCGGAACCTCAGCTCGCGGCGCAGTCGCACCTGATGATCGCCAACCCGTTCCGCACCGGCGAGAAGATGAGCCGTATGTTCTCCACCCACCCGCCGATGGCCGAGCGCATCGAGCGTCTCGAGCGGATGGCCGGCCGGTAGGCGGCTTCGCCGCCCGTGCGCCTTTCTGGTTGCTCCAGCTACCAGAAAGGCGCACGAGCGCGGAGCGCCTACCGGTAGTTCACGAACTGCAGCGCGATGCCGAAGTCCTCCCCCTTGAGCAGGGAGATGACCGCCTGTAGGTCGTCGCGCTTCTTACTGCTCACGCGCAGCTCGTCGCCCTGAATCTGCGCCTTGACGCCCTTGGGTCCCTCGTCGCGGATCTTCTTCGTGATCTTCTTTGCGTTCTCCGTGGTGATGCCCTGGACGAGCGTGCCGGTGAGTTTGTAGATCTTCCCCGACTGCGCAGGCTCGCCGGCGTCGAAGGCCTTCAGCGAGATGTCCCGGCGGATCAACTTCTCCTTGAAAACTTCGAGGGCGGCGAGCAGTCGCTCCTCGGTGTCGGCCGTCAGCGTGATGGATTCCTCACCGGACCACTCGATGGACGCGCCCGTGTTGCGGAAGTCGAAACGGGTCGACAGCTCCTTGCCGGCTTGATGCAGGGCGTTGTCCACCTCTTGACGCTCCACCTTGCTCACCACATCGAAGGACGAATCAGCCACTGCACACTCCCGGTTTCCGTCTGTTTCCCCCGCCGCGATCCGGACGGGCGCTCACCTGAATGCTAGTGAGCAGATTCGACGCTATCGGTTCGCAACCGCCCGTATCCACCCGGTTTGCAAAACGGGGGGCCGTTCGTTGTATTCTTCTTTCCGCAGTGGAGAGCGATCTCGCAAAGATTTCGCGCTCCTCGTGCAACCCGGCAGATTGCCCGAGCGGCCAATGGGAGCGGACTGTAAATCCGTCGGCTTATGCCTACGTAGGTTCGAATCCTACATCTGCCACACACAGAACCCCGGTGAGCACCAGCTCACCGGGGTTCTGTCGTTGGGGTAGCTGTGGTTCGGGCTTTCCGCGATCGTTCCCGGGAGCGCGTAATGTCCGGTGGGTGGAGTTTCGGAGAACCGTGACCAGGCAATTTGGTTCTCGGCGCGAACTCTGTGTAATCTCGTCAAGGCTTCAGCGCACAGCGATGTGCGAGTGAAGCACGCCCCCTTAGCTCAGTCGGCAGAGCGTTTCCATGGTAAGGAAAAGGTCAACGGTTCGATTCCGTTAGGGGGCTCGCTGGATTGTGGTGAAGCGCTTCGTGCGCGACACTCGACACCGAGGCGGTGTAGCTCAGTTGGTAGAGCAAACGACTCATAATCGTTGCGTCGCCGGTTCAAGTCCGGTCACCGCTACACAATATGCATGATCCACCCTGATTGCTCGTAATCAGATACACCCGAAAGAAGGCATCCCGTGGCCTCCTCGACTGACGTTCGGCCCAAGATCACTTTGGCCTGCGAGGTATGCAAGCACCGTAACTACATCACCAAGAAGAACCGGCGTAACGACCCCGATCGCCTGGAGATCAAGAAGTTCTGCCCCAACTGCGGAACCCACCAGTCGCATCGCGAGTCGAAGTAACACGGTTCCGGCCGGGAGTTGAGTTCGCGAGGGAAGCTTCGAGGCTGCCCTCGCGTTCCCACGCCCAGGGTAGAAGAGGTTCTTTCGCGTGACTGACACTGTGACAGAGATCGAGACGAGCGTGTCTCCGGACGTTCCCGAGGATCCGGCTGCGCACGCGCTGGCAATGGTGGGGCACCACTACCGCGTCGACGACTTCTACGAGGTCGGTCGCGAGAAGGTGCGCGAGTACGCGCGGGCCGTGCAGGACTGGCACCCCGCTCACCACGATGAGGATGCCGCCCGCGGCCTCGGCTACGACGGCCTGCTCGCTCCGCTCACGTTCATCTCGCTTGTCGGCATCATCGCTCAGAGCCGCCTCTTCAAGGAGATCGTCACCGGTTACGACCCGAGCCAGATCCTCCAGACGGATCAGCGTCTCGTGTTCCACAAGCCGATCAAGGTCGGGGACCGCTTGTTCTGCGACGTCTATCTGGACGGCTTCCGTCAGATGGGTGGCAGCGACATCATCACCACCAAGAACATCGTCACCGACCAGAACGACGAACTCGTGCAGACCACCTGGACCACGCTTGTCGCGCGGACCGGCGGCGAGGTCGACGAGAACATCGCTCACGCAGTCAAGGACGTGATCATGCATGGCGCTTCGTAAGTTCGAGGACGTCTCGGTGGGTGACGAACTTCCCGAGCGCATTGTGCGCCTCACGCGTGGCGACCTGGTCAACTACGCGGGCGTCTCGGGTGACCCCAATCCCATCCACTGGAGCGACGAAGTCGTCAAGCTCGCCGGCCTGGACAATGTGATTGCTCACGGGATGCTCACCATGGGTCTCGGTGGTGGATTCGTGACCTCATGGCTCGGTGACCCCGGCGCGGTCACCGAATACAATGTACGCTTCACGAGCTCGGTGTACGTCCGCGAGGACGAGGCCGCCGAGGTCGAATACACCGGCAAGGTCAAGTCGGTGGACGAAGAAAGCAAGACTGCAGTAGTCGCTATCGTGGCGCGCTCCGAAGGAAAGAAGATCTTCGGTCGTGCCACGGCAACGGTCCGTCTGGCCTGACCGCCGGGTGGATTGGGTTTGTTCCGGGGCTTTGAAGTACACTGAGATTTCTGGGATTACTCAGCGCTGCGCGCTGCCCTACGGTGCTGTTCGGCCGACACAGGGTGGCGCGCGTGTCATGTAATCACAGAGAGGTCGGGCAAGAATTGGTCCAGAGGTAACTCGGGACCAGGTCACCCGACCAAAGGGGCGTAGCTCAACTGGCAGAGCAGCGGTCTCCAAAACCGCAGGTTGCAGGTTCAAGTCCTGTCGCCCCTGCCCCCGGATTGCCAGCGACTGAGAGGAACGACGTGAGCGAGGAGCGCGCCAAGCGCGACGGCGACACTTCAGGGTCGACGCGCCCGGACGGTGTCGACGACACCGCGGCCGACGCCACCACGCGTTCCGAGAGTCCCTCGGCAAGGCCGAGCGGCAAACGTCAGAGCCGTCGGTCGCAGGCCGGCACCGGCGTCGCAGCCAGTTCCGTGAAGACGCCGGAACGCGCGAGAGCCGAGACGATCACCAAGGCCCGTCCCGCGACGAAGGACCGTGCCGACAAGCCGCAGAAGGAGAACATCTTCAAGCGGCTGCGCCGGTTCCTACGCGAGGTCATCGCGGAGCTGCGCAAGGTCATCTGGCCCAACCGCAAGCAGATGATCACCTACACCAGCGTTGTGCTCGTATTCGTGGTGTTCATGGTGGCGTTCATCGGTGTACTCGATCTTGCGGTCATCAAAGGCGTCACCTGGTTGTTCGGTTGACGGAGTCCGCCCCGGCTGGATCCGAAGTATGTGAGTGACGAGAGGAAGCGAGTGCCCCAGTGAGCACCCCCGAGAACGACACGAATGAGGCCTTGGCCGAAGAGCGTGTTTCTGCCGAGGCGGCAGCCGAAGTGGATGTCGAGGCTGCCGACGAGGGCATCGATGCTCCGGACACTGCCGGTGACGAGGTAGCCGAGCCGTCGAACGACGACACTGCCGTCGCCGAAGAGGCGCCCGCTGACGACGCAGTCGTCGCCGAGGAGCCCGAGGATCCGGTCGCCGAGCTGAAGGCCGCCCTGCGCCGTGCGCCTGGTGACTGGTACGTCATCCACTCCTACGCGGGCTACGAGAACAAGGTGAAGGCCAACCTCGAAACTCGTGTCCAGAACCTCGATGTCGGTGACTACATCTTCCAGGTGGAAGTTCCTACCGAAGAGGTCACCGAGATCAAGAACGGCCAGCGCAAGCAGGTCAACCGGAAGGTTCTGCCCGGTTACATCCTCGTCCGGATGGAGCTCAACGACGAGTCCTGGGGAGCCGTGCGCAATACGCCCGGTGTCACCGGATTCGTCGGTGCCACCTCCAGGCCGTCGCCGCTGACGCTGAACGAGGTCGTCAAGTTCCTGCTGCCGCAGCAGGAGCAGAAGAAGCAGGCTGCCGCCGCGGCAGTGTCCGCCGGTGACACCGGGGGAGAGAGCTTCGCGAAGCCGCTCATCGAGGTCGATTTCGAGGTCGGCGAGTCGGTCACCGTCATGGACGGCCCGTTTGCGACGCTTCCCGCCAGTATCAGCGAGGTCAACGCGGAGCAGCAGAAGCTCAAGGTTCTCGTCTCGATCTTCGGTCGCGAGACGCCCGTCGAGCTGTCCTTCACGCAGGTCGCGAAGATCTAGCGCCACACACACTTGCACTGCAGTAGCAAGAAACACACCCAGCAACAAATAGGAAATCGAGATGCCCCCCAAGAAGAAGAAGCTCGCAGGGCTCATCAAGCTTCAGATCCAGGCCGGTCAGGCTAACCCTGCACCGCCCGTGGGTCCCGCGCTTGGTCAGCACGGCGTGAACATCATGGAATTCTGCAAGGCCTACAACGCGGCGACTGAGTCTCAGCGCGGCAATGTTGTGCCGGTCGAAATCTCGGTCTACGAAGACCGCAGCTTCGATTTCAAGCTGAAGACCCCTCCGGCTGCCAAGCTGCTGCTCAAGGCTGCAGGCGTCCAGAAGGGCTCCGGCGAGCCGCACAAGACCAAGGTTGCCTCGGTGACCATGGACCAGGTGCGCGAGATCGCGAAGACCAAGCAGGAAGACCTCAACGCCAACGACATCGAGCAGGCCGCGAAGATCATCGCCGGCACCGCCCGGTCGATGGGCATCACGGTCGACGGCTGAGCCGTTTCCGTATGACGGCCACGGCCGTCGTGAGAACGCGTGGGAGGGCCGGCCAGGCCCCGACCACTACTGAACCATTCACCACTGCAGTTGGTCACACACTGTGGTGAGAAGTTAGGACAGAAAACATGGCAAAGCGCAGCAAGGCGTACCTCGCCGCCGCTGAGAAGATCGACTTCGACAAGCTGTACAGCCCGCTGCAGGCTGCGAAGCTGGCGAAGGAAACGTCGTCGAGCAAGATGGACGCGACCGTCGAGGTTGCCGTTCGTCTGGGCGTCGACCCCCGCAAGGCGGACCAGATGGTCCGCGGAACGGTCAACCTGCCGCACGGCACCGGTAAGACCGCCCGCGTCATCGTGTTCGCAGTCGGAGAAAAGGCCGCTGAGGCGGAGGCAGCTGGAGCCGACGCCGTCGGTGCCGAGGACCTCATCGAGCGGATTCAGGGTGGCTGGCTCGACTTCGACGCCGCGATCGCAACCCCCGACCAGATGGCCAAGGTCGGCCGCATCGCCCGCGTCCTCGGACCGCGTGGTTTGATGCCGAACCCCAAGACGGGCACCGTGACCGCCGATGTCACGAAGGCTGTCGCGGACATCAAGGGCGGAAAGATCAACTTCCGCGTCGACAAGCAGGCCAACCTGCACTTCGTGATCGGCAAGGCGTCGTTCGACGACGCCAAGCTGGTGGAGAACTACGGCGCCGCGCTGGACGAGATCCTGCGTGCGAAGCCGTCCTCCGCGAAGGGCCGTTACGTCAAGAAGGTCACCGTTTCGACCACCACCGGCCCGGGCATCCCGGTGGACCCGAACCGCACCCGCAACCTTCTCGAGGATGCCGACGCGTAAAGTTCGTCACCTGTGCACAGCTCGGCCGGTACGGAGATCTCCGTACCGGCCGAGCTGTTTTTGCGCGGCGTCGACCCTGGTCGTGAAGACGCCGATTTGGTGGCGCGGCCGGGGATGCCGTAGTCTGTGCTGCGGAGTTCATGCAGGATTCGAACTCCACCCCAAATCATGTTCTACCCAAGACCGTTGGTGATCGTCCCCGCGAGGGTGCGATTGAAAGTCCGGGAATGTCCGGCGGCCCACGCAGGAGGACGAGGTAGGGGGATGCGTCTCGGTCGCGGTTTCGTACCCGGCTGAATGCCTCCTTTTCCGCCCCGTGTGCCCTGCACCGGGGCGTTTTGCATGTCGTGGACTGTGCACCGTCCGGATTTTCGGACGTGCGCAGCGGCTCCGAAGTGGGATAACGACTGTCATGAGAGGAGGCGAAGTATGGCAAAGCCTGAGAAGGTTTCCGCAGTTGCGGAGATCACCGAGCAGTTCAAGGGTTCGACCGCTGCTGTGATCACGGAATACCGTGGTCTGACGGTGGGCAACATCACGACACTGCGACGCGCTCTCGGAGAGGGTGCCACCTACTCCGTCGCCAAGAACACCCTGGTCAAGCGTGCCGCTGCTGAAGCGGGCGTCGAAGGCCTTGACGACCTTTTCGTCGGTCCGACCGCCATTGCATTCATCAAGGGCGAGCCGGTCGATGCAGCGAAGGCTATTAAGAACTTCGCGAAGGACAACAAGGCTCTCGTCATCAAGGGCGGCTACATGGACGGCGCTGCGCTGTCCGTGGATCAGGTCAACCGGATTGCGGACCTCGAGTCCCGCGAGGTCCTGTTGGCCAAGCTTGCCGGCGCGATGAAGGGCAACTTGGCAAAGGCCGCAGGCCTGTTCAATGCTCCTGCCTCGCAGGTGGCCCGTCTGGCTGCCGCACTGCAGGAGAAGAGGGCCGCCGAGGGTGGAGCAGAGGCTCCGGCCGAGGCTCCCGCCGAAAGCTGATCCGCACCCGCGCATCACAGCTATAACCCCGCCCGGTCGCGGATCAGCGACATGGGACTTACAGGAAGGACCGCCATCATGGCGAAGCTCAGCACCGAAGAGTTGTTGGACCAGTTCAAGGAGCTCACCCTTCTCGAGCTGTCGGAGTTCGTGAAGGCATTCGAGGAGACCTTCGAGGTCACCGCGGCTGCTCCGGTTGCCGTTGCCGCTGCGGGCGCCCCGGCTGCTGCCGGCGCCGACGCTGCCGAGGAGCAGGACGAGTTCGACGTCGTCCTCGAGTCGGCCGGCGACAAGAAGATCCAGGTCATCAAGGTCGTTCGTGAGGTCGTCTCCGGCCTCGGCCTGAAGGAAGCCAAGGACCTCGTCGAGGGTGCTCCGAAGGCCATCCTGGAGAAGGTTGCCAAGGACGCGGCCGACGCCGCCAAGGAGAAGCTCGAGGCTGCAGGCGCGAAGATCACCGTCAAGTAAGACGGTTTCGCGCTGCTCTACCCGAGCGGACGAACGAGGGCCACTTCCCACTTGTGGGGAGTGGCCCTTTTTCATGTCCGGACGGAGTCCGGAGTGTCGAAATTCAGAGCGAGAAACTGAACGTGCGACCAGCTCAAAACGCCCTCGTCATCGCAGCTCAGCGGGTATGTTTTGCATTGTGGTACCCCATGTTGGCATGCTTTCTTACCGGTGAGTAGCATACTCTGTCACAGGTAACACTTCGATGCGATAGAGTGACCCAACCCACACGGGGTGTATGCATCGAACGGTCGCGGAGGTAATGGTGGGTGTCGAGGTAGCCGTCGAGGGACTGACCAAGTCGTTCGGCTCGCAGAGGATCTGGCAGGACGTCACGTTGACCCTTCCGGCAGGTGAGGTCAGTGCGCTGCTGGGCCCGTCGGGTACGGGTAAGTCGGTGTTTCTCAAGTCCTTGATCGGTCTGCTCCGCCCGGAGCAGGGCTCGATCGTGATCGACGGCACCAACATTCTCGAGTGCTCGTCCAAGGAGCTCTACGAGATCCGGAAGTTGTTCGGTGTGCTGTTCCAGGACGGCGCGCTGTTCGGGTCGATGAACCTGTTCGACAATGTGGCGTTCCCGCTGCGCGAGCACACGAAGAAGTCCGAGTCCGACATCCGCAAGATCGTGATGGAGAAGATGGAACTCGTCGGTCTGCTCGGGGCCGAGGAGAAGCTGCCCGGTGAGATCTCCGGTGGTATGCGCAAGCGTGCCGGCCTGGCCCGCGCCCTGGTGCTCGATCCGCAGATCATTCTGGTGGACGAGCCGGACTCGGGTCTGGATCCGGTGCGTACCACCTATATTTCGCAGACGTTGATCGACATCAACGCCGAGATCGACGCGACGATTCTGATCGTCTCGCACAACATCAACCTCGCGCGGACGGTGCCGGACAACATCGGCATGCTGTTCCGTCGGCATTTGGTGATGTTCGGTCCGCGGGAGGTGCTGCTCACCAGTGAGGAGCCGGTGGTCAAGCAGTTCCTGAACGGCACCATGATCGGTCCGATCGGGATGTCGGAGGAGAAGGACGAGGCGCAGATGGCGCAGGAGCAGGCGATGGTCGACGCCGGCCACCATGCCGGTGGTGTCGACGACGTCGAGGGGATCGTCCCGCAGATGAAGGCGACGCCGGGGATGCCGTTCCGGCAGGCCGTGGCCCGCCGGCAGGAACGCGTCCGCCACATCATGCACACCCTGCCGCCGAGCGCGCAGGCAGCAATTCAGGAAAGCCTCGACGAAACATCCGGCAACGGCGGCGACTACGACTACGCCTACAGCCAGGAAGATACGCAGGTCCTCCCGGCATACCGGGGCGAAGGATACGAGAACACCACTCACGGGCAAGGGTAGGCATAACGGATGGGGGTTACCCGCAGCTCCGTCTTGCGGCCGGTCAACGGTGCGCTGACGCAGGCCGGAAACATCGTCGAGCTTTTCGTCGACGTCGCACGAAACACGTTCAAACGACCGTTCCAGTTCCGCGAGTTTATCGAACAGGCCTGGTTCATCGCGAGCGTGACGATCCTGCCCACCGCTATGGTGGCGATTCCGTTCGGCGCAGTGGTGTCACTGCAGACGGGGTCGCTGATCAAGCAGCTCGGCGCCGAGTCGTTCACGGGAGCGGCCAGCGTGCTCGCTGTCATTCAGCAGGGTTCCCCGCTGGTGACAGCACTCCTGGTGGCCGGGGCTGCGGGCTCGGCTGTCACGGCGGATCTCGGTGCGCGAACGATTCGCGAAGAGATCGATGCCATGGAGGTTCTGGGTATCAACCCCGTGCAGCGCCTCGTGGTGCCCAGGGTCCTCGCGATGGTTCTCGTCGCAATTCTCCTCAACGGATTGGTGTCCGTGGTCGGTATCGCCGGCGGCTACTTCTTCAATGTGATTCTCCAAGGGGGCAATCCCGGTGCGTACCTGGCATCGTTCTCGGCCTTCGCGCAGCTCCCCGACATCTGGGTGGGTGAACTCAAGGCGGCCGTCTTCGGCGTCATCGCCGGTGTCATTGCGGCGTACAAGGGTTTGCATCCGAAGGGCGGTCCCAAGGGTGTCGGTGACGCCGTGAACCAGTCGGTGGTCATCACGTTCCTGCTGCTGTTCTTTGCCAACCTGATCTTGACCATGGTGTACCTCCAGATCGTTCCGGCGAAGGGATCGTGACCCGATGACAATCGCAAAGGGACGCGGTGACCGGACGCTCATGGCTGCGCGCCGTGTCGGGCGTGCGCCACTCAACGTGCTCGACCGGGCCGGCGAGCAGATGTCGTTCTACGCCAGGGCGATCGCGTGGTCGCCGCACACGCTCGTGCACTACCGCAAGGAAGTTCTGCGGTTGCTCGCCGAAGTGACCTTCGGCAGTGGGGCGCTCGCAGTCATCGGCGGAACCATCGGCGTCATCGCGATGATGTCCGGGTTCACCGGCGTAGTCGTCGGATTGCAAGGTTTCGCAGCCTTGGAGCAACTGGGCAGCTCCGTGCTCACCGGCTTCCTGTCCGCCTACGTCAACACCCGTGAGATCGCACCCATCGTCGCGGCTCTCGCGCTGTCGGCAACAGTCGGTTGTGGTTTCACGGCGCAGCTGGGGGCGATGCGTATCTCCGAGGAGATCGACGCACTGGAAGTCATGGCGGTGCCGAGTGTTCCGTTCCTCGTCACCACGCGCATGGTCGCCGGGTTCGTTGCAGTCATTCCGCTCTATATCGTGGGTCTTCTTGCGGCATACCTTGCGTCCCGGCTCATCAGCACTTTGTTCAATGGTCAATCGACCGGTTCGTACGATCATTACTTCAACTTGTTCCTGCCACCGCAAGACGTCCTCTACTCCTTCGCGAAGGTCCTCATCTTCGCGTTCGTCTTGATCCTGATCCACTGCTACTACGGCTATCACGCCTCGGGCGGCCCCGCCGGCGTGGGCGTGGCCGTGGGCAGGGCAGTCCGCACCGCGATCGTGACGATCGCCGTACTCGACTTCTTCCTGAGCCTCGCCATCTGGGGCACGACGACCACAGTGAGGGTGGCCGGATGAGCAACACATCATCTGTTGTGGGTCGACGGGTGCTGGGGCTGGTGTTCTTCCTTGTCCTGGCTCTGTTCCTGGCCGTCACGATCGGCATGTTCAACAAGACGTTCACCAAGGTGGTCAAGATCGGGCTGGTCACCGACACCGTCGGAAATGCGCTCCCGCCCAATGCGGACGTCAAGGTGCGTGGCCTGATCGTCGGAGAGGTGCGGTCGGCCTCCACCAAGGAGGGTGAGGTCACCTTGGATCTGGCCATTCAGCCGGACAAGGCCGAGCTCATTCCGTCCAACGCGACGGCGCGATTGCTGCCCAAGACCCTGTTCGGCGAACGGTACGTATCGCTGATCGTGCCGGAGGGGGACACGGCTCCGCCGATCCAGGCCGGTGACGTTCTCGAGCAGGACAAGAGCGGGAACGCCGTCGAGATCGGCGAGGTCCTCGACGGCTTGCTGCCGCTGCTGCAGGCGATCCCGCCGCAGGACCTGGCGAACACGCTCGGCGCACTGTCGCAGGGACTCAGTGGACGCGGCGCCGAACTCGGTCTGACGCTCGACCGGCTCGAGGAGATCTTCGCCGGACTCAACACGGAACTTCCTGCGATTCAGGAAGACCTGCGGGGTATCGCGGACTTCTCGCAGACGTATTCGGAGGCGGCGCCGGACCTGGTCAACGCGCTCGACAACCTGAGGACCACAGGGAACACCGTGGTGGAGAAGCAGAACGAGCTCTCCACACTGCTGGTGTCCCTGACCGCGACGGGTGCGAGCACGGCAGACCTCCTGCAGACCAACGCGGAGTCGATCGTGAACATCGCGGCCGATTCCCGTGAGGCGCTGCAGATTCTCGGCCGGTATTCGCCGAGCTTCGGCTGCACGTTCGCCGGATTCGCGAAGACGGCTCCCATCGCACGTGCACTGCTTGCGCCGGACGACCCGAACCCGGGTGTGCGTGCCAGCGTGCAGTTCGTCAATCCGAAGGGCCGATACTTGCCTAACCAGGACGAGCCGCGCCTGCTCGACAACCGCGGACCCGCCTGCTACGACAACGTCACCGCACCCGGCGGCAAGTTCCCGCAGTATCCAGGTGGGTCGTCGTACAACGACGGTGCCTACCAGGTGCCTTCGCGTAACCCGGGACCCTCCACCATCGACTTCTTCCCCGCGCCGGCCGGCGTACCGGACCAGGTTCCGGGATGGGGAGCCGAGGTCACACCCGCCAGTTATGCGGGTTCGAAGATGGAACAGGACACGCTCGACGTCGTGTACGGCGAGGCAGGAGGCATGGCGCCCGAGGACGTGCCGAGCTGGACGACACTCGTCGGTGCACCGACCATGAGGGGGACTGAGGTGAGTTTCAAGTGAGGGGCCTCCTTGCGCCGCTGATCAAGCTGATCATCTTTGCTGTGGTCACGATCCTGGCCACAGGTCTGCTCGCGGCCACCATCGCCAACCTCGGTGGTGGCGGCGGCACCAAGTTCAACGCGATCTTCTCGGATGTCACCTCGCTCAACGAGGGTGACGAAGTGCGTATCGCAGGAGTGCGAGTCGGCCAGGTCGAGAAGATCGCGATCGTCGACGACCGCGAAGCCGAGGTGCAGTTCACCGTGGCTGATCGAGATTGGTTGCCCGCGAGCACCACTGCGACGATTCGGTTCCGAAACCTTGTGGGGCAGCGGTACATCTCGCTCCAGCAGGGCGAGGGCCAGCAGGGGAAGAAGATCACCGCCGGTGACACCATTCCCCTCGAGCGAACCAAACCCGCAGTCAACCTCACGACGCTGTTCAACGGATTCCGTCCGCTCTTCCAGACGCTCAGCGCCGAGGACGTCAACAAGTTGTCCTATCAGATCATCCAGGTGTTCCAGGGCGAGTCGGGAACCATCACCGAACTCGTGCGGAACACAGCGAGTCTCACCAACACGGTGGCAGACAAGGACCGGGTGATCGGTGCGGTGATCAACAACCTCAACGATGTGCTCGCCACGGTCAACCAGCGCGACGACCAGCTCGATGCCCTGATCGTGAACACACAGCAGCTCGTCACCGGGTTGTCCGAGGAGCGCGGTACCGTCGGGTCGGCGGTCACGTCCCTCGCCGGCCTCACCGACGCGACCGCAGATCTCCTCGAACCCACGAGGCCGTCCATTCAGGAGTCCATCACTTCGCTCAATACGCTGGCGACGACGTTGAACCGCAACTCCGATACGGTCAACGGCGTTCTGGAAACTCTTCCCGTCAAGCTCGAGAAGCTCGGGCGGGCGGCCAGTTACGGCTCGTGGTTCCAGTTCTACCTGTGTGGAATCGACATCGTTGCAGGCCCGGGAACGGCACCTCAACTGAACTTGCCCACCGGCCTGCCGACCGTGAACCAACCGCTGTACACCAACTCGGCGAAACGGTGCTCGCTGGACGGCCTACGGGAGTTGCAAACACGATGAGAAAACGTCGCAGCCCGGCAGTGGCTGGTGCCCTCGGCATCCTCGTGGTGCTCTTGGCGACCCTGTCGGCATTCTTCCTCGACTCGCTGCCCTTGATCGGCGCCGGATCGACCTACACCGCGCAATTCTCGGAGGCTGCGGGCCTGAAGCCGTCCAACGAGGTGCGCATCGCCGGTGTGAAGGTCGGCAAGGTCACCGCTGTCGAACTTGACGGAGACCACGTCAACGTCGACTTCAAGGTCACCGATGCGTGGGTTGGCAACGAAACCTCGGCATCGATTCAGATCAAAACGATTCTGGGCCAGAAGTATTTGGCTCTCGAGCCCCGGGGTTCCGACTCGTTGAATCCCAATGACCCGATTCCGCTGGAGCGCACCACCTCTCCCTATGACGTGGTCGAAGCGTTCTCGGCGGCAGCGGAAACGGTGGGCGACATCGACTCCGATCAGCTGGCGGAAAGCATGGTGACGTTGTCGCAGGCCTTCGAGGGCACGCCGTCGGAGATCCGCGCGTCGCTCGACGGCGTCAGCAGGCTGTCGGAGACCATCGCGAGCCGCGACCAAGAACTGCGGAAGTTGTTCGACGCGACCGGTACGACGACGAAAGTGCTCGCCGACCGCAACGCCGAATTCAACCGGCTGATCACTGATGCGGGCCTTCTGCTCGCCGAACTCAACAGTCGCCAGCAGTCGATCTCACAGCTGCTGACCGGAACCCAGAGGCTGTCGCAGCAGTTGACAGGTCTCGTACGCGAGAACGAAGCCACGATCGGTCCCGCACTCGAACAACTCAACGGGGTCGTCGAAATTCTGAAGGCCAACAACGAGAACCTGGACAGGGCGATGAAACTGTACGAACCGTTCGTCCGCCTGTACACGAACGTGGTCGGCAACGGGCGCTGGTTCGACCAGGTCGTGGTCAACCTTCTTCCGCCGGGTCTCCCGGACATTCCCAGACCCCGTGATCCCGTCCGTACGTTGGGGGGTAACTGATGGCTGACACCGACAACGGAGAAACCCGGGGAACCAACCGCGGTCAGATCGCAGTAGTCGCGGCGATCGTCATTGTCGCGCTGGTGGTTGCGGGGGCGCTGTGGTGGGTGTTCACCCGCGCAGGCACCACCAAGATCACCGCCTATTTCGACAAGTCCGTAGGCATCTACGAGGGTTCCGACGTCCGTGTCCTCGGAGTGAAGGTCGGATCGATCAACTCGGTGGAGCCACAGGGTGATCAAGTGAAGGTCGAGATGCGGGTCGACCGCGGCATCGACATTCCCGCCGACGCGAAGGCCGCACAGGTCACACCGTCCGTGGTCGCCGACCGCTACGTTCAGCTCACGCCCGTCTATACCGGCGGAGAGACGATGGAGAGCGGTGCCGTGATCCCGCGGGATCGCACGGCTACGCCCGTCGAGGTGGACGAGCTGTACGCGAGTATCGAGAAGCTGTCGGCCGCCCTGGGTCCGGAAGGCGCGAACAAGGAAGGTGCACTGACCGAATTCGTCGAGACCGGCGCCGCGAACCTTGATGGCAACGGTGAGGCGTTGGGGCAGAGCATCAATCAGCTCTCGGACGCCGCACGTACGCTCAACGAGAGCCGTGGCGACCTGTTCGACACCGTCAAGAACCTCCAGGTGTTCGTCAGTGCTCTGGCTGCCAACGATCAGCAGGTCCGGGAGTTCAACACGCAGTTGGCCGACCTGTCCGGATTCCTCGCCGGCGAGCGCGAAAACCTCGGTGCGGCGCTGAACCAGCTGGCCATCGCTCTCGGTGACGTCTCGAAGTTCGTCGCCGACAACAGGGAGCTGCTCGCCGAGAATCTCGACGATCTCGTCCCGGTCACCCAGACGCTGGCCGACAACCGCGACTCGTTGGTGAACTCGCTGACATTGCTCCCGTTGGCCGTCAGTAACCTGGCCAACTCGTACGACGCGGAGTCCGGGAACCTGGCGTCGCGCCTGGCGTTCCCCGAGCTCCAGGATCCTGCCGGTGTGATCTGCAAGTTGATCGACCTTGGCAGGCTCGTGCCCGGTGATCCGCGTTTCGAAGCGCTGGGGCGTCAGATGCAGCCGTTGATCGACAACTGCAAGAACATCACCTCGCAGATCACGGCATCGGTGACCTCGCCGACGCTCGTGCTCCCGTTCGGAATCCTGAGCGGCGAGAACATCCAGCGAACGGTCACTCCCGGCACGGTGCCGGGTGTCGTGTCGCCACGGTTCGACGACGCAGTAGGCGGTGAGGGCGAATGAGGCGTTCGGTCATTGTCGGTGCCGGGGTGTGCGCTGTCGCCCTCGCAGTGAGTTCCTGTTCGTCGGAAGGTATCTACGGTGTTCCGCTGCCCGGTGGGCCGGACGTCGGGAGCGACCCCATGCACCTGACGATCCAGTTCGACGACGTGCTCGACCTGGTACCCCAGTCGGCCGTCAAGGTGGACGGTGTGCCGGTGGGTCGGGTGGAGTCGATCAAGGTGGCTCCGGACGGCTGGTCGGCCGATGTCGAGGTCATCCTCGATTCGTCGGTGGACCTGGCTGCGAATGCAGTCGCGGCAATCGAACAAACCAACCTCCTCGGTGAAAAGTTCGTGCAGTTGTCCGAACCGCCGGAGGACAAGGATCCGGACCGGTTGCAGAGCGGCGACACGATCAGCCTCGATCGCACCCGGCACGCCACCGAAATCGAGCAGGTCCTCGGCGCGCTGTCGCTGTTGCTCAACGGCGGTGGTGTCGGGCAGCTCCAGCCGATCGTGCACGAACTGAGCACTGCACTCGACGGTCGTGAAGGCCGGGTGCGCAGTTTGCTGGAGCAGGCCAACACGCTCATCGACGGTCTCAATCAGCAACGGGACGACATCACGCGGGCGCTCGACGGCCTCGACGCCTTGACGACGCGCGTGAACGAGCAGAACGAGAAGATCGGGCTCATCCTCGATGACCTGCCGATCGCTGCCCAGGTGCTCAACGAGCAACGCCCGCAGCTGACGCAGATGCTGGTGCAGCTCGATCGGCTCGGTGCGGTCGGCACGGATGTCATCACCCGATCGAAGAACGATCTGATCGCCGACCTCCTGGCGCTTCGTCCGACACTCAAGGCGCTGGCCGATGCCGGCGACGACCTACCCAACTCCCTGGCGTTCATCCCGACGGTTCCGTTCCCGGACGGAGTCGAGCAGATCGCTCTCGGTGGCTCGGTCAACCTTTTCCTGTCGGTCGATCTCCAGATCGGCGACGCGCTGAGCGCGCTCGGTGTCGGGCAGGGCAATCCGGTGTATGTGTCACCGAAATTCGGCGAGCCGAAGCCGATCGTCGACCCGACCAACCCGTACTACAACGGCAACGGTCCGCGACCGGGCTGGCCGACGATCTCACTGCTGCCGGTGCCTCCGATCGTTCCAGTCCCGACTTCGGGCCTGCGGCTCCCGGCGCTGCCCGGCACCGCGCCCGCCGGCGCAACCCCGGGCGCGGAGACACCGTCCCCGCAGAACCCGATGGGGGGACTGCTCGAGCAGTTCGGAATTGGGGGTGGACAGTGAGATCGCGACTGGTCAAGATTCAGCTCGTCGCTTTTGCCGTGGTCGCGCTGTTGGGCCTCGTCTACGTGGGCGCCAAGTACGTCCGGCTCGACAATCTGCTCGGGTTCGGCGAGTACGACGTGAACGCACAGTTCAGGGATTCTGGCGGCATCTTCACCAATGCCGAGGTGACGTACCGGGGAGTGCCGGTCGGCCGGGTCGGCGAGCTGTCACTCACGTCGGACGGACTGAACGTCGAACTCAAGCTCAAGAAGGGCGGCCCCGAGATCCCCGCTTCGGCGAAGGCGGTCGTCGCCAACCGTTCCGCGATCGGTGAGCAGTACGTCGACCTCCAGCCGGACAGCGACGAGGGCCCGTACCTCGCCGAGGGCTCGATGATCACCGAGGCCAACACCTCGACCCCCGTGCCGGTGGAGCAGGTGTTGATGAGTGTCAACGGGCTCGTCCGGTCGGTTCCGACGGACGCGCTGCGTACGGTCACCACTGAACTGGGAACGGCATTGAACGGCAAGGGCGAGGATCTCCAGACGCTGGCGGATGCTCTGTCCACCCTGACCGATGACGGGCTCGACGTTCTACCGGAAACCCTGACCTTGATCCGCGACAGCCAGACGGTATTGGCAACGCAGTCGGATCAGTCGTCGGCGATCATGCAGTTCAGCTCGGATCTCGACGCCGTCGCCGCGCAGCTGCGCACCAGTGACCCCGACGTGCGGGCGGTCATCGACAACGGCATTCCTGCCAGCGACGAACTCGGCCTGCTGGTCGATCGGACGGGGCCCAGTCTCACGACCGATCTGACCAACCTGTCGGCGCTGGGTCAGAAGCTGGCGCCTCAGGCGATCGCATTGCGACCGATCCTGATGTTCCTTCCGGCCATCGCCGCTTCCGCGTCGACCGTCGCGCCGAACGACGGAACGGTGCACCAGGGCATCGTGCTCGAGACGAACAACCCGCCGTCGTGCACGATCGGTTACGAGGGGACGCATGAAATCCTCGCCGAAATGCAGCGGCGGGATCCGAACTTCGACGACACCCAGCAGGACTTCCCGTACAACACGGAGGCCAATTGCGACGTGCCTCAGGGGAGCGTGACCGGTGTGCGAAGTGCAGACCGAATCGTGTTCGCCGATCCGGACACGATTCAGCCCTGGGATTTCAAGCCGAAGGTCATGCCGGACACCCTCAACTTGAATCCCATCGCAACGCAGCTCGCTCCGCTTCTCGGGGTTACTCCCAAGTAGCATCTCGGGTTCCATTCGAGCGAGCCGAAGAAAACAATCAGTAGGGTATTGGTGTGACGCGAACTACCACGCCCCCGGAGTCGAACTCATCGGCTCCGGGGAAGGACAGAACTCTGAAGGCCGCGTTTGCTGCGGTGACCGCACTGGTGGTGGTCGCGGTGATTGCAGCCGGATGGTTTGGCTTCGGGTGGGCGCGAGCGCTCTTCGTGGACAAGCCGATCGCCGACGCACGAGATTCCGCGTTGAACGGTGCGCAGCAGGCGGCGATCAACCTCAATTCGGTCGACTCCGCGAATCTCGAAGGATCCTTCGAGAACATGAAGTCGTCCATCACGGGCGACAAAATGAACCAGGATCTTCAGGCGACCATGGACGGGTTCACCGACCAGATGCGCCAGTCGGGTGCGACGAGCAAGGCCGAACTGATGCAGGGCACTCTGACGGAGCTGAACACGGATGACGGCCTCGCGAAGGCACTGGTCGTCGTAGCAGTCACCACGACGTGGCCTGACCGTTTCGACAAGTCCAAGGTCACCATGAGGTTGGACGTGCAGGACGTCGACGGTGTCTGGAAGGCGTCTTCCGTCGAGCCGGTGGGTGCGCGTATCCCCCTCGAAAACGGCCCGCTGCCCGCCGACGGCGCCGCACCGGCACCGGCAGAGCAGGCACCGGCACAGCAGGCACCGGTACCGACACCGGGGGAGCAGGCCCCGGCACCGACCGATGGTCCGGCCGCCCCCGCGCCGGAGTTGGTTCCGGCGCCCGGTGACACCGGCGGTCAGTAGTTGTGATGAGCCGCGCCGGATTCGTCGCCGCGGTGCCCACGTCGACGAGAGTTCGTCGTGCAATGAGAAAGTGGTGAACTATGCCCCCCAAGCGCCGTAACAACGTGCAGGACAGCGCTGCAAAGGGCAGGCGTCCCCGGGTAGCGGGAACCCGCAACCGTGTCAACGACCCGGCATCGCGAGTAACTCCGCCGCCTTCGCCCACGACGAAACTTCCGAAGAAGTCGTCGACTGATCCCGAGCAGGACCCGACCGCGAAAAGCCCCGTCGGGCAGGAGGATGTGGCGGCAGCGGCTGCCGTCGACACCGCCGCGACGCGGGACACGAAGCCCGCTGACACGAAGCCCGCGGAAACGGGCGAGCCGGTATCGATGGCGAAGTCAGCGCCGGTGAAGAAGGCAGCGCCGGGCGCCAAGACCGTGTCCACGACCAAGGCAAGTGCGGCAGGGAAGGCGAAGGTTCCCAACCTGCAGCCGCGTATCAGTACCCAATCGGCTCCGAAGGTGACCCCCGAGAGCGGCAGTAGCCGTATCACGTGGAAGCTCGTGGGGATACTGGGTGCCGTCGCAGCGGTGCTGGGCATCTTCGCGGTCGTGGCGGCATTTCAGCCGGGCGGGCACATCACCAACACCGCGTGGGTGGACGAGAGTGGCACCGCGGAGGTGACCAAGGCCGGAACCGAGGCGATCGAGTCGCTGTACACCTACAACTACGAGACGATCGACCAGGACTTCGACAAGGCCCGTGGCTACTTGAACGAGGCCAAGCGTGCCGAGTTCGATCAGACTGCGGCGACGACGAAAGACGCGGCCATCCAGACCAAGACTGCCACCGAGGCGTCGGTCACCGACATCGGTGTCACCTTCCTCGAAGCAGACAGGGCGGAACTCTTGGCGCACATGAACGTAAGTGCCACGGGAGACGCTGTGGCGCAGGGCAGTGCGGCAACTCCGTTGTCGGTCAAGCTGGAGAAGGTCGACGGCAAGTGGGTGCTGTCCGATATCTCGGACAGCGAAGGCTGAGCTGATTAACGCTCCCGGACGAGCGGCCTCGGGAACTGTGTAGTCAGCTGAACCGTGTAGTCAGCTGAACAACGAATTCGGCAGTGCGACTGGGGTAGTGCGGTTCGGTGTGCCTATCGGGGTGACGTGTTGACCGGAAAAGTCTGTGCCGCAACGGTTTTCGGGTTCCCGTTCGCGTCGGGCGGTACCCGTCGCGGCGTGAGGAATCCGGGCGCCCACCAGTTCGCCTCACCCATCAGTGCGACGAGGGCGGGGACGAGCATCATCCGGATCACGGTGGCGTCGATGATCAAGGCCACGATCATGCCCAGGCCGATGAACCGCATCATTGTCAGGTCCGAGAGGGTGAAGGCTCCCGTGACAACGATGAGAAGTGCGGCCGCGGCCGTGACGATGCGGCCGGTGTGCGCGGTGCCGATCCGCACGGCATCTTCCGTTGACGCGCCCTGTTCGTGGGCCTCGACCATCCGCGACATCAGGAAGATCTCGTAGTCGGTGGAGAGTCCGAACACGACGGCGATGATGAGGACGACCATCGTCGCGGGTAGTGGGCCCGGCGTCACACCGAGTAGTTCGGCTCCGTGACCGTCCTCGAAAATCCACGTGAGAATGCCGAACGAGGCGGCGAGGCTGAGGGTGGCCATCGCGATCGCCTTCAGCGGCAGGACGACGGAGCCGAAAGCCGGGACCATCAGGGCGAAGGTGACGGCCACCATGATCCCGATCATCCACGGCAGTGTGGCGCCCATCGAGTCCAGCCCGTCGGCGGTGAGGGCGTTGAGTCCGCCGATGTGTTTCTCGGTGCCTGCCGGCGCCGGGAGCTCGCGGAGAGTGGCTGCCGTCGTCATCGCCCCTTCCGTTCTGTCGGCGTCGTCGAAGATGGCCCGGATTGCGGTGAAGCTTTCCGTGGTGCCGACCGGAACCACGCGGCGAACGCCCGCCACCTCCGCCGTCGCCTGAAAGAACTCCGCGGTCGCCGAAGCCGGCGGAGCCTTGCCGTCGGTGCCGAACAGGACGAGAGTCGCACCGTTGTTGGCGAGCGGGAAGTCGGTGGCCAGATCGTCGACGGCGAGACGGGCCGGATGACCCGCCGGCAGCCCGGTGTGATCCAGGTCGCCGAGTGAGGCGCCGACGAGCGGGGCGGAGAGGACCAGCAGTCCGGCGACGATACCGACGGCAACAGCGACGGGCCGCCGCATCACCCGGGCGGCGACACCGCCCCAGAATCGGTGTGCCCGGTCCTCGCTACGTTCGACCACTCCCGGGCGCCAGGTGAGCGAGTTGATTCGGGGGCCGAGGATGGTGAGTGCGGCGGGTAGCGCCGACAAGGACAGAATTGCGGCGATACCGATGGCTGCCATGCCCCCGTAGGCGAACGACCGGACCAGCGCCTGCGGGAAGACGAGCATGCCCACGAACCCGCAGACGAGGAGAAGTGCGCAGAACCCGACGGTCCGTCCAGCGGTGGCCATCGTGCGCTGAACTGCGTTCGAGGTCTCGGCCCCGGACCGCAGTTCCTCGCGGAAGCGGGTTACGACGAACAACCCGTAGTCGACGGACATCCCCAGCCCGACGAGGCTGGCGATATTGATCGAGAACGCGCTGACCTCGGTGAAGTACGAGATTCCTCGCAGTGCACCGAGTGCGCCCAGGATTGCGAGGCCGCCGATGCACAGCGGGACGGCGGCGCCCACGAGTCCGCCGAAAATGACAAGGAGCAAGACCAGGAGGATCGGGAAGGAAATGGCTTCGGCCGTGATCAGGTCGCTCTCCGACTCCTCGTTGTACGCATTGGCGATCACGCTGAATCCGCTGAACTCGGTATTCACACCGTCGATGAGGAGAAGGGGTGCGAGATCGTGGTACGCGGCGATCCTGGTGTTCTCGCTGCCGCGTAGAGACAGGACGACGAGTCCCTCGGTGCCGTCGGTGGAGCGCAGAAACTCCCGGGCCTGCGCCGGCGCCGTCCAGTACGAGAGGGGAGTGTTGGCGAGCGCAGCCGGATCGATCTGCGCCAGCCGCGCGGACATCTCGGGACCCAGGGCGTCGATCGACTCTCCGGGACGTGCCGTGTAGGTCACCGCGAGGTCGGGCGTCTGGCGGCCGAACTCCTCCTCGATCAGGCTCTCGACGCCCGCCGATTCGCTGCCTGGGTCGGTGTACCCACCCAGGCTCAGCCGGTCGAACACCCCCGAACCCCAGGCGCCGCTCGCCAGCACGAGAAAGATCACCGCCGTCAGGACCAGCTTCGGGCGGGCAACGACGAGAGCACTCCAGCGCGTCACGGCCCTCCTTCCCCCGAGGTCTCGGCGATCGCGTGGGCATATTGTTCACCGCCCCCGGGCTGCGGGGAAGGGGTGGTGAACAGGCTCGGCGGGCGGTTCTCGACGACGCGGAGACGACGCGACACGCACGCTGACTCTTGACGCCGGGGTGATCACGCGTCACTCTGATGCGTGAACATGCGCTTCCGGCGCGTGGCCGAGCGCCCGGCTGGGTGCTCCTTCGGCTGCCCGACTCGACATCTGCTGAGTTTGGGTGTACTTTTGGACGTTGCGCTGGCTGCCTCCTGTCCACCTCTCGTCTCAACTGCTGTGAAGTGTTTCCACTTCTCGCCTCTGTGACGGGTTTCGTTCGGGTTGTAACCAGCGAAATTCAAAGCAGATACAGCGGCGGTCGCAACAGCACAGAGCGGCCCGCGTGAGGTGCTGGAAGGACGCATCTTGGCAGTCTCTAGCCAGACCAAGGCAGTTTCCGGAATCCCCGGAGCCCCGAAGAGGGTTTCGTTCGCGAAAATTCGCGAACCCCTCGAAGTTCCCGGGCTTCTTGATGTACAAACCGATTCGTTCGAGTGGTTGATCGGTGCGCAGAGCTGGCGCGAGCGCGCCGCCGCTCGTGGCGACAGCGCAATCTCCGGCGGTCTCGAGGACATTCTCGCGGAGCTTTCTCCGATCGAGGACTTCTCGGGCTCGATGTCTCTGTCCTTCTCGGACCCACGCTTCGACGAGGTCAAGGCCTCGACGGACGAGTGCAAAGACAAAGACATGACCTACGCGGCGCCGTTGTTCGTCACCGCGGAGTTCATCAACAACAACACCGGTGAGATCAAGAGCCAGACGGTCTTCATGGGTGACTTCCCGATGATGACCGACAAGGGCACGTTCATCATCAACGGCACCGAGCGCGTCGTCGTCTCGCAGCTGGTGCGTTCCCCTGGCGTGTACTTCGACCATTCGGTCGACAAGGGCACCGAGAAGGACCTGCACAGCGTCAAGGTCATCCCCGGCCGCGGTGCATGGCTCGAGTTCGACGTCGACAAGCGCGACACCGTTGGTGTCCGCATCGACCGCAAGCGTCGTCAGCCCGTCACCGTGCTGCTGAAGGCCCTCGGCTGGACCACCGAGCAGATCACCGAGCGTTTCGGCTTCTCGGAGATCCTCATGGCCACGCTGGAGAAGGACAACACCGCGGGCACCGACGAGGCGCTGCTCGACATCTACCGCAAGCTGCGCCCGGGCGAGCCGCCCACCAAGGAGAGCGCGCAGACGCTCCTGGAGAACCTGTTCTTCAAGGACAAGCGGTACGACCTGGCACGCGTGGGTCGCTACAAGATCAACAAGAAGCTGGGCCTGAACACCGGGCAGCCGATCGTGGCGTCGACCCTCACCGAGGAAGACATCGTCGCCACCATCGAGTACCTGGTGCGCCTGCACGCCGGTGACACCGAGATGACCGCCCCCGGCGGCGTCACGGTCCCCGTCGAGGTCGACGACATCGACCACTTCGGTAACCGTCGCCTGCGCACGGTCGGTGAGCTCATCCAGAACCAGATCCGCGTGGGCCTGTCCCGCATGGAGCGTGTGGTTCGTGAGCGCATGACCACCCAGGACGTCGAGGCGATCACGCCGCAGACACTGATCAACATCCGGCCCGTCGTCGCTGCGATCAAGGAGTTCTTCGGAACCTCCCAGCTGTCGCAGTTCATGGACCAGAACAACCCGCTGTCGGGGCTGACGCACAAGCGTCGTCTGTCCGCCCTCGGCCCGGGTGGTCTGTCGCGCGAAAGGGCTGGTCTGGAGGTGCGAGACGTTCACCCGTCGCACTACGGCCGCATGTGCCCGATCGAGACCCCTGAGGGTCCGAACATCGGTCTGATCGGTTCGTTGTCGGTGTACGCACGGGTCAACCCGTTCGGCTTCATCGAGACGCCGTACCGCAAGGTCGTCGACGGCCAGGTCACGGACCAGGTCGACTACCTGACCGCGGACGAAGAGGACCGCCACGTCGTCGCCCAGGCCAACTCGGCCATCGACGCCAACGGTCACTTCACCGACGACCGCATTCTGGTTCGTCGTAAGGGCGGCGAGGTCGAGTTCGTGTCGTCCGCCGACATCGACTACATGGACGTCTCGCCGCGACAGATGGTGTCCGTCGCAACCGCGATGATCCCGTTCCTCGAGCACGACGACGCCAACCGTGCCCTCATGGGCGCGAACATGCAGCGTCAGGCGGTGCCGCTCGTTCGCAGTGAGGCTCCGCTGGTCGGCACCGGCATGGAGCTGCGGGCTGCAGTCGACGCCGGCGACGTCATCATCACCGAGAAGACCGGTGTCGTGGAAGAGGTCTCCGCGGACTACGTCACGGTCATGGCCGACGACGGAACCCGCAAGACCTACCGGATGCGCAAGTTCGCGCGTTCGAACCAGGGCACCTGCGCCAACCAGCGTCCGATCGTGGACGAGGGACAGCGTGTCGAGACCGGACAGGTCCTCGCCGACGGCCCCTGCACCGAAAACGGTGAGATGGCCCTCGGGAAGAACCTGCTCGTCGCGATCATGCCGTGGGAAGGCCACAACTACGAGGACGCGATCATCCTGTCGCAGCGCCTCGTGGAGGAGGACGTTCTCACCTCGATCCACATCGAGGAGCACGAGATCGATGCCCGCGACACCAAGCTCGGTGCCGAGGAGATCACTCGGGACATCCCGAACGTCTCCGACGAGGTCCTCGCCGACCTCGACGAGCGCGGCATCATCCGTATCGGTGCCGAGGTTCGTGACGGTGACGTGCTGGTCGGAAAGGTCACGCCCAAGGGCGAGACCGAGTTGACCCCCGAGGAGCGCCTGCTGCGCGCCATCTTCGGTGAGAAGGCTCGTGAGGTCCGCGACACGTCGCTCAAGGTTCCGCACGGTGAGACCGGCAAGGTCATCGGCATTCGCGTGTTCTCGCGCGACGACGACGACGATCTGCCCCCCGGTGTCAACGAGCTGGTCCGCGTCTACGTGGCACAGAAGCGCAAGATCCAGGACGGCGACAAGCTCGCCGGCCGCCACGGCAACAAGGGCGTCATCGGCAAGATCCTCCCCCAGGAGGACATGCCGTTCCTGCCCGACGGCACCCCGGTGGACATCATTCTGAACACCCACGGTGTTCCGCGTCGTATGAACATCGGTCAGATCTTGGAGACCCACCTCGGGTGGATCGGCAAGACGGGCTGGAACGTGCAGGTTGCCGGCGACGGCTCGCGTCCCGATTGGGCCGAGCAGCTGCCGGAGGAGATGCTGTCCGCTCCCGCCGACTCCAACATCGCCACCCCCGTGTTCGACGGTGCCAAGGAAGACGAGCTCACCGGTCTTCTCGGTTCGACACTGCCGAACCGTGACGGCGAAGTGATGGTTGCGTCCGACGGAAAGGCCACCTTGTTCGACGGCCGTTCCGGCGAGCCGTTCCCGTACCCGGTGTCGGTCGGCTACATGTACATCATCAAGCTGCACCACCTGGTCGACGACAAGATCCACGCTCGTTCGACCGGTCCGTACTCGATGATCACCCAGCAGCCGCTCGGCGGTAAGGCCCAGTTCGGTGGCCAGCGCTTCGGTGAGATGGAGTGCTGGGCGATGCAGGCCTACGGCGCGGCTTACACGCTGCAGGAACTGCTCACCATCAAGTCGGACGACGTGGTGGGTCGAGTCAAGGTGTACGAGGCCATCGTCAAGGGCGAGAACATCCCCGAGCCGGGTATCCCGGAGTCGTTCAAGGTGCTCCTCAAGGAGCTTCAGTCGCTCTGCCTGAACGTGGAGGTGCTGTCCTCGGACGGTGCGGCCATCGCGATGGCGGACGGCGACGACGAGGACCTCGAGCGCGCCGCGGCGAACCTGGGCATCAACTTGTCCCGGAACGAAGCGGCCACGGTCGACGACCTCGCGAACTAGGTTTCGGTCTCCGGGCCCGTGAGAAATCAGGGGCCCGGGGGCGTAGTTCACATTTGAATTGGCAGTCAGGTATCGGCGGCCACCGCTGATCCACAATCCCTCTGGGGAAAGGAAGTTACGTGCTCGACGTCAACTTCTTCGATGAACTCCGCATTGGCCTCGCCAGTGCAGAGGACATCCGCAATTGGTCCTACGGCGAGGTCAAGAAGCCGGAGACCATCAACTACCGCACGCTCAAGCCCGAGAAGGACGGCCTCTTCTGCGAGAAGATCTTCGGCCCCACCCGGGACTGGGAGTGCTACTGCGGTAAGTACAAGCGTGTCCGTTTCAAGGGCATCATCTGTGAGCGTTGCGGCGTCGAGGTCACTCGCGCCAAGGTTCGCCGTGAGCGCATGGGCCACATCGAACTGGCTGCCCCGGTCACCCACATCTGGTACTTCAAAGGCGTGCCCAGCCGGCTCGGCTACCTGCTCGACCTTGCGCCGAAGGATCTCGAAAAGATCATCTACTTCGCCGCATACGTCATCGTCGGTGTCGACGAGGAGCTGCGTCACAACGAGCTCTCCACGCTCGAAGCCGAGATGCAGGTCGAGAAGAAGGCTGTCGCGGATCAGCGTGACGCCGACCTCGAGGCTCGCGCGCAGAAGCTCGAGGCCGACATCGCCGAACTCGAGGCCGAGGGCGCAAAGTCCGACGTCCGCCGCAAGGTCAAGGACGGCGGCGAGCGCGAGATGCGTCAGCTCCGCGATCGCGCCCAGCGGGAGCTGGATCGTCTCGACGAGATCTGGACCACGTTCACGAAGCTGAGCGTCAAGCAGCTCATCGTCGACGAGCTGCTCTACCGCGAGCTGGTCGACCGCTACGGCGAGTACTTCACCGGTGCCATGGGCGCCGAGTCGATCCAGAAGTTGATGGAGAACTTCGACATCGACGCCGAAGCGGAGAACCTGCGTGAGACCATCCGCAGCGGCAAGGGGCAGAAGAAGCTCCGCGCACTGAAGCGTCTCAAGGTCGTCGCAGCTTTCCAGACGAACCAGAACTCGCCGATGGGCATGGTTCTCAACGCCGTTCCGGTGATCCCGCCGGAGCTGCGGCCGATGGTGCAGCTCGACGGTGGACGTTTCGCCACGTCCGACCTGAACGACCTGTACCGCCGCGTCATCAACCGCAACAACCGCCTCAAGCGACTGATCGACCTCGGTGCCCCCGAGATCATCGTCAACAACGAGAAGCGGATGCTGCAGGAGTCGGTGGACGCACTCTTCGACAACGGCCGTCGCGGCCGTCCGGTCACCGGTCCCGGTAACCGCCCGCTGAAGTCCCTGAGCGACCTGCTCAAGGGCAAGCAGGGTCGATTCCGTCAGAACCTGCTCGGTAAGCGCGTCGACTACTCGGGTCGTTCCGTCATCGTCGTCGGTCCCCAGCTGAAGCTGCACCAGTGTGGTCTGCCCAAGCTGATGGCTCTCGAGCTGTTCAAGCCGTTCGTGATGAAGCGTCTGGTCGACCTGAACCACGCGCAGAACATCAAGTCCGCCAAGCGCATGGTGGAACGTCAGCGCGCACAGGTGTGGGACGTCCTCGAAGAGGTCATCGCCGAGCACCCCGTGCTGCTGAACCGTGCACCGACGCTGCACCGCCTGGGCATCCAGGCCTTCGAGCCGCAGCTGGTCGAGGGCAAGGCCATCCAGCTCCACCCGCTGGTGTGTGAGGCGTTCAACGCCGACTTCGACGGTGACCAGATGGCCGTGCACCTTCCGCTGTCCGCGGAGGCGCAGGCCGAGGCGCGCATCCTGATGCTGTCGTCGAACAACATCCTCTCGCCCGCGTCGGGTCGACCGCTCGCCATGCCGCGTCTGGACATGGTCACCGGTCTGTACCACCTGACCCGGTTGGACGAGGGCGCCACCGGCGAGCTGAAGGCTTCCGACGGAGAGGGCGCCGAACAGGGCGTGTACTCCTCGCCTGCCGAGGCTCAGATGGCAGTCGATCGTGGTGCGCTGGTTGTACAGGCGAAGATCAAGGTGCGGCTCACGCAGCAGCGCCCGCCTCGTGACCTCGAGTCGGAGCAGTTCCCCGAGGGCTGGAACTACGGTGACGGCTGGACCGCGGAGACGACCCTGGGTCGGGTGCTCTTCAACGAGCTGCTCCCGGCGGACTACCCGTTCGTCAACGAGCAGATGCCGAAGAAGCGTCAGGCGACGATCATCAACGACCTCGCCGAGCGTTACCCCATGATCGTGGTCGCGCAGACCGTCGACAAGCTGAAGGACGCCGGCTTCTACTGGGCCACGCGTTCCGGTGTCACGGTCTCCATCTCCGACGTCCTCGTGCCGCCGGAGAAGGCTCAGATCATGGAGTCCTTCGAGGCTCAGGCCGATCAGATCGAGAAGAAGTACCAGCGTGGTGCCCTGAACAAGACCGAGCGCAACAGCGCCCTGGTCAAGATCTGGTCCGAGGCCACCGACGAGGTCGGTAAGGCCATGGAGGCCCACTTCCCCGACGACAACCCGATCCCGATGATCGTGAAGTCCGGCGCCGCCGGCAACATGACTCAGGTTCGTTCGCTCGCCGGTATGAAGGGTCTGGTGACCAACCCGAAGGGTGAGTTCATCCCGCGTCCGATCAAGTCTTCCTTCAAGGAAGGCCTGACCGTTCTCGAGTACTTCATCAACACGCACGGTGCCCGTAAGGGTCTGGCCGACACCGCGCTGCGTACCGCCGACTCGGGTTACCTGACCCGTCGTCTGGTGGACGTGTCGCAGGACGTCATCGTTCGTGAGGTCGACTGTGGAACCGAGCGTGGCATCGTCACCACCATCGCGGAGAAGCAGCCCGATGGCACGATGATCCGCGATGCTCACGTCGAGACCAGCACGTACGCCCGTACGCTGGCCGCCCACGCGGTCGACGCGAACGGCAACGTCATCGTCGAGCGTGGTCACGACCTGGGCGACCCGGCTATCGATGCGCTGCTCGAAGCGGGCATCACGCAGGTCAAGGTCCGTTCGGTGCTCACCTGCACCACCGGCACCGGCGTCTGCGCCACCTGCTACGGCCGCAGCATGGCCACCGGCAAGCTGGTCGACATCGGTGAGGCCGTCGGTATCGTCGCCGCACAGTCCATCGGTGAGCCCGGCACCCAGCTGACCATGCGTACGTTCCACCAGGGTGGTGTCGCCGGAGACGACATCACCGGTGGTCTGCCGCGTGTTCAGGAACTGTTCGAGGCCCGCGTCCCCAAGGGCAAGGCCCCGATCGCCGACGTCACCGGCCGTGTCCAGCTCGAGGACGGCGACCGCTTCTACAAGATCACCATCGTCCCGGACGACGGTGGCGAAGAGGTTGTCTACGACAAGCTCTCGAAGCGTCAGCGTCTGCGTGTCTTCAAGCACGAGGACGGCACCGAACGCCTTCTGGCCGACGGTGACCACGTCGAGGTCGGTCAGCAGCTCATGGAAGGTGCTGCCGATCCCCACGAGGTGCTGCGTGTCATGGGCCCCCGCCAAGTGCAGATCCACCTCGTCAACGAGGTCCAGGAGGTGTACCGGAGCCAGGGTGTGTCGATCCACGACAAGCACATCGAGGTCATCGTGCGCCAGATGCTGCGTCGCGTGACGATCATCGACTCGGGTGCCACGGAGTTCCTGCCCGGTTCGTTGACCGAGCGGGCCGACTTCGAGGCGGCCAACCGTCGGGTCGTGTCCGAAGGTGGCGAGCCTGCGGCCGGTCGTCCGGTGCTCATGGGTATCACCAAGGCATCGCTGGCCACCGACTCGTGGCTGTCTGCGGCGTCGTTCCAGGAGACCACTCGCGTGCTGACCGATGCGGCAATCAACTGCCGCTCGGACAAGCTGATCGGTCTGAAGGAAAACGTGATCATCGGAAAGCTGATCCCCGCCGGTACCGGTATCAACCGTTACCGCAACATCCAGGTTCAGCCCACCGAAGAGGCACGTGCGGCGGCGTACGCGGTTCCGTCCTACGACGACCAGTACTACAGCCCGGACGGCTTCGGCCAGAACACCGGTGCTGCAGTGCCGCTGGACGATTACGGGTTCAGCAACGATTACCGGTAGGGGCGCAGCCCCTGTGAGTGGTTGACGAGTCTCAGGACTCGTCGGCCGTTCACCCAGACCAGGCCCCACCCCTTTCTCTTCGGGGGTGGGGCCTTTCTGTGTCCGGCCTGTTCTACCGCGGAACGTGGAACGTGGTCAGCGACGCCGAGCTCGAGGTGAGTTCGGCCCAGCTGCACGGGACGGTGAGCACGGCGAGTGCGGACGTCGGGAACTTCTCGCGTATCGCCACCGCATCCCCGGTGTCGGGGTTGCCCGCCAGATCGAGTGCGGTTGTGGGCATTCCGGGGTCGTGTCCGACCACCAGCAGAGTGCGCACCGATGCGTCGGTCTCTGCGATCTCGGCGAGCACCTGCGCGGGGTACGCACCATAGAGCACCTCGCTGAAGGTAGTTGGTGCAGTGACCCCTGCGGCGGCGAGGGTGTCGCGGGTGCGCACCGAGGTCGAGCACAACACCGCATCGACGGGTGGCTGCATCGCCCTGAGCCAGTCTCCGGCCATCGCGGCCTGGCGTCGGCCCCGAGGGGCGAGCGGGCGGTCGTGGTCGGCGACCCCTGCCGGGTATGCCGACTTCCCGTGCCGCATGAGGATCAGCGTGCGGCTGTGCGGGGTGTTGTGCGTGGCCATGGCTAGACGCTAAGGCATGGTTTCGGATTGTCGAGACGGGCCCCGCAGGGGCCGGTAGCGTCGCAGCCGTGGCCTCCCTCCAGCTAGCCGACGGTCGGACACTCGCGTACGAAGAGTGGGGCGACGTCGACGGCATGCCCGTGTTCTTCGCCCACGGCACCGGGGACTCCCGTCTCGCCCGGTACCCCGACGACACCCTCACCCGGTCCCTCGGCTTGCGGCTGATCACCGCTGACCGCCCCGGCGTCGGGGGCTCCACCCAGCTGCGGGGCCGGAGTCTGCTGGACTGGCCGCAGGATCTCGCCGCTCTCGCGGACGAGCTGGAGATCGAGCGATTCGCCATCGCCGGCTGGTCCGGCGGTGGACCGCACGCGTTGGCCGCAGCGCACCTGCTCGGTGACAGGGTCACCCGGTTAGTGCTGGCCTCCCCGCTCGGCCCGTTCGACGAGGGAGGCTCCCGGGACCTCGTGCTCAATCGCGACCTGCGCATGATCTGGCGACTCAACCATGCTCGTTTCGTCGCCACCGCTGCAGCGCGACACGAGTCGAAGGCGTCCCGCCGTGATCTGCAGAAGTTCGTCACCCATCTTGCCGAGGAGGCCCCCGCGGACCGGGACGTGCTGCTCGACCCGGTGCTGGAGCCGATGTTCGAGGAGGAGATGGGAGAGGCGCTGGTGCAGGGTGGCGTCGGAGTTCTCGACGACATGTGGGCGTTCCTGGAGTGGGGGTTCGTGCCCGAGGACATCACCCAGCCGGTCGACGTGTTCTACGGCGACGCCGACGACATCCTCGCCCCGGAGATGTATCGGCGCCTCGCCCAGCGACTCGGCGCCGCCGACACCCATGTCTGGGTGGGCGGCGGCCACTACCAGGTGTTCGCCCGCTGGGCCGAGTTCCTGCAGCCGTTGGTCGCCGGCCGCCGCGACGCTGTGAACTAGCTTTGCCCGACCGTGGTCCGTTCACTGTCGAGCTGGGCCATCTGCGCGGGTGCGTAGCGGTCGCCGGCGACCGCGGAATCGGGAACCGCTGCGGCGATGCCGGCCAGGTCCGCGGCGCTCAGGTGCACGTCGAGCGCGCCGAGCGTTTCGGTGAGGCGGGTGACCTTGCGGGCGCCGACGACCGGGACGATGTCGCCGCCCTGCGCGAGCGCCCAGGCGATCGCGAGTTGTGCGACGGTCACCCCGTGTTGCGCGGCGAGTTCGGCCATCGTGTCGACGAGCCGCAGATTCTGTCGGAGGTTCTCACCCTGGAAGCGCGGGCTGTAGGCGCGGAAATCGTCGGGCGCCAGCGCGGAATTCGATCGCAGTGAGTCGCTGAGCAGACCGCGGGACAGCACCCCGTACGCGGTGACGCCGATGCCGAGTTCGCGGCACAGGGGGAGGATCTCGTTCTCGATGCCGCGCGAGATCAGCGAGTACTCGATCTGGAGGTCGGCGATGGGATGCACGGCGGCTGCTCGGCGGATCGTCTCGGGGCCCACCTCGGACAGGCCGATGTGCCGCACGTAGCCGGCCTCGACCAGTTCGCCGATCGCGCCGACAGTGTCCTCGATCGGCACGCTGGGGTCGAGGCGGGCGGGACGGTAGATGTCGATGTAGTCGACGCCGAGTCGC
Source organism: Rhodococcus sp. NPDC019647 (assembly GCF_044389235.1). Classification (NCBI taxonomy): domain Bacteria; kingdom Bacillati; phylum Actinomycetota; class Actinomycetes; order Mycobacteriales; family Nocardiaceae; genus Rhodococcus; species Rhodococcus sp. NPDC019647. The sequence goes on from NZ_JBIRXS010000008.1 coordinate 96,367, forward strand.
TGCAGCGAGTAGGCGAGGAAGTTGCGGATCGAGTCGGGCCGGTTGTCGACTCCGCCCCACGTGCCTCCCGGTCCGCGCATTGCGCCGAACTTCACGCTCAACGTGACGTCCTCGCGCCTGCGTCCGGACAGCGCTGCCCCGATCAGGGTCTCGTTGTGACCGGACCCGTAGAAGTCCCCGGTGTCGATGAGGTCGATTCCCTCATCGAGGGCGGCGTGGATCGTTGCGGTCGACTCCGCGTCTTCCGACCGGCCGTACATCCCGGACATGCCCATGGCACCGAGTCCGATCCGGCTGACGGTGGGACCTGTGGTTCCGAGTGAGGTTGTGGGGACCATGATGTGCTCCTGACGGTCGTCGTGGTGTGGGACCGACACCAGCGTGATCCGCTCGGGACACGACAACCAGAGACCCTTCATCGGGGGATCGGCGATCCCTGGCAGAGCATTCGGGTGTGGGGCACAGTTGGTCCATGGACCGCACCGAGCTGGCCGACTTCCTCCGCCGTCGCAGAGAGCAGTTGGTCCCGGCGGATGTGGGCTTACCGCCGGGTGTCCGGCGCCGGACACCCGGACTGCGACGCGATGAGGTCGCGCTGCTCGCAGGTATGTCCACCGACTACTACACCCGGCTCGAGCAGGCTCGCGGGCCGCACCCGTCGACCTCGGTACTGGCCTCCCTTGCGCGGGCACTGAGGCTGAACGATGACCAGCGTGACCATCTCTACTTGTTGTCGGGACAGGTGCCACCGCTGCGAGCGGCAGGGGACAAGCACGTCGGACCGGGACTTCTGCACCTGCTGGACAAGCTCGACGACACCCCGGCCTGCGTCATCTCCGACCTCGGTGAGGTGCTGATGCAGAACCGCATGCACGTCGCCCTGTTCGGGGACGCGTCCGCGTTCTCCGGTCTCGACCGCTACCTTCCGTGGCCTTCCGTGGCGGTATTTCGTGCACCCGGAGGAACGCTCCATGTTCCCCGACGATGAACACGAGCGGCTCGCCGCAAACCAGATCTCGGATCTGCGGGCTACCGCGGCGCGTCGGGCGGGCGACGCCGACGTGACGGAATTGGTGACTCGACTCCGCGAGCGCAGCCCCGAGTTCGCCGCACTGTGGGACCGTCATGACGTGGCGGTCCGCCGCTCCGACACCAAGAGCGTGCTTCACGCGGAGGTCGGACGGATCGACCTCGTGTGCGAGAGCCTTCTGACGCCGAGCGCCTACCAGCACCTGCTGGTGTACCTGCCGCAACCGGGTTCGGACGCCCGGGCGAAGCTCGATGTGCTGCGGGTGATCGGTATCCAGCAGATGGTCTGATCACACGGAGAGGGGACCAACCTTGGCGACTGCCCGCACGGTGTCGTCGACCAGGAACCACACCGTCAACGACGTGTCGTCGCGGCGCGAGCGAAGAGCGATCTTGTCCGTCGACACGATCGGCGACAGGTACTCGAGCACGGCGCGATGCGGGTTGTCGACGAGGCGGCCGCCACCCGGGTGCTCGTGATCGGCCAACAACTCTTCCACCGCTTGCCAGTAGACGGCGTTGTTGACGTGGTCGAACGGGTCGATGTCGGTGCGGCGCAGCCCGAATGGTGTCTCCTCGACGCCTTCCTCGTCGGTCGACGGAGCGTCCTCGACCAACCAGCGCTTCCACTTCAAGCGCGTTTCGTTGGCGGACTCACCGAGTGCATCGATGAACCCGTCCTCGATACGCGTTGGCATCCCGGTTTCGGCGCTGATGTGAATCCAGAATCCTTCGGTCTCGATCAGCGCGCCCTTTTCGCCTTCGATCTGCACCCGCATGTTCGTCCATCGGGTGGACAACCCCGAACACCAGCGGCGAAGGTGCACGCGTTCAGGCCACACCGCCGGACGGATGATGTCGATGACCGTCCGGCGGACTATCCACAGGGGGTGGCTCTCGGCGGCGTCGACGGCCTCGAGGTTGTCCAGCCCGGCGTCCTGCAGGTAGCGGGCGATCCCGTCGAGGCGCAGTCGCTTGGCCGCGTCGATGTCCCCGGTGCGTACGGGCCAGGAAGTCTCGAAAACTCGGCCGCGATCGGGGAGCACGGCCAGTGGCTGATCGAGTGACAAGGTGCGTTTCCTTCGCTCGTGGACAGTCTCCTGATTCTCGCATTCGGCGGCGAGGGTTGTTCGGAGACGCGTTTCTCAGTACAGTTTCCATAACTGTTACTTCGTGTAACACACACGAACACATGGTCCGAACAGGTGTGAGGAATCCGCAAATGGCATATGTCATCACGCAGGCGTGCTGCAACGACGCGAGCTGTGTCTCCGCTTGCCCCGTGAACTGCATCCATCCGACGCCGGAGGAGCGGGAGTTCGCTCAGACCGAGATGCTCCACATCGACCCCGAGACCTGCATCGACTGCGGGGCGTGCGTCGACGCCTGTCCCGTGGACGCGATCTTCCCGGAAGACAAGCTCCTGGGATCGCTCACCCGCTACAAGGACATCAACGCCGACTACTACACGACCAACCCCATGCCGACGGGGTGGCTTCCGCTCACTCCCGCCACCCCGCCGCGACGGGATCTGGGGAAGCTGCGGGTCGCCGTCGTCGGTGCCGGGCCTGCTGCCTGCTACGCCGCCGGTGAGCTGCTCGAGCGCTCCGACGTCGAGGTCGACATGTTCGAGAAGCTGCCGACGCCGTGGGGCCTCGTCCGCGCCGGGGTCGCGCCGGACCATCCCGGTACCAAGGAGGTGACGTGGATGTTCGAGTGGAGCCTCGACCGCCCGAACTTCGAATTCCACCTCAACGTCGAGGTCGGCAAGCACATCACCCACGACGAGCTCCTCCGGAACCATCACGCGGTCGTCTACGCCGTGGGCGCGTCGAGCGACCGACGGTTGAACATCCCCGGTGAAGACCTGCCCGGAGTGCACGCTGCCACGGAGTTCGTTGCCTGGTACAACGGCCACCCGGACTATGCCGATCGCACGTTCGACCTCTCCGGGAAGCGGGCCGTGATCGTCGGAAACGGCAACGTCGCGCTGGACGTCGCCCGCATCCTCACGATGAACGTGGCGGAGCTGGAACGGACGGACATCGCCGACCACGCACTAGCTGCACTGCGCAACAGCAACATCGAGGAGGTTGTTCTCCTGGGTCGCCGAGGTCCCGCTCAAGCGGCATACAGCAACCCCGAGTTCCTTGCGCTCGGCGATCTCGAGAACGTGGACGTCGTCATCGACGAGGCCGATCTCGACCTCGATGACGGCAGCCGCGCACTGCTCGATGACCCGGCCACTGCGATGAAGGTCCGGCTGGCGCAGGAGTTCGCCGCACGCACGCCGCGGCCCGGACACAAGCGGATCGTGTTCCGGTACCTGACGTCCCCGCTCGACATCACGGGATCCGGTAGGGCCGAGGCGCTGCGCTACGGACGCAACGAACTCGTCGTCGACGAGTCCGGCGCCGTCGTCGCCCGGCCCGTCGACGACAACGGCTCGCTCGACACCTCTCTCGTGCTCCGCTCCATCGGCTACCGCGGCAATCCCGTGGGTGGCGTCGCGTTCGACGAGAAACGTGGCGTCATCCCCAACGAACGCGGCCGCGTATCCGACCGCGTGTACGTCACCGGGTGGATCAAGCGCGGTCCCAGCGGTGTCATCGGAACCAACAAGGCGTGCGCCAAGGAGACGGTCGCCGCCCTGCTCGAGGACTTCGAGGCGGGCAAACTTCGCGGCGACGTCGGAACCCGCAAGGACGTCAAGAAGCTCGTCGAGCGCCGGCAGCCGGAGCAGATCGGTTTCACCGGCTGGCGGGCGATCGACAAGGCCGAGACTGCGCGCGCGGAAGGGTCCGGCCGACCCCGGGTGAAGATGACGGACAAGGTCGAAATGGTGGCTGTCGCCCGCAAGCGGAGACGTCTCTTCGCTCGTTGATCACTTCCGGTCCCGGTACGCGTCTAGCATTCGGGAATGCGCGCAGTGGTGGTGACGGAACTGTCCGGGCCGGATGGCATGACGGTGCAGGAGGTGCCCGAACCGCAGGCTGATGGTGCGGTGCTGATCGATGTCCGGGCGAGTGGGGTGTGTTTCCCCGACCTGCTGATCAGCTACGGCAAGTATCAGATTCGGCCCGAGCCGCCGTTCGTTCCCGGGGCGGAAGTGGCCGGGGTTGTCGTGTCGGCGCCGCCGGACTGCGGGCTCGAACCCGGGCGGCGGGTGCTGGCCGTCTCGCACGTCGGCGGATACGCCGAGCGGGTCGCCGTGCCGCCCGCACAGGTGCTGCCGATCCCCGATTCGCTGAGCTTCGAGGCCGCTGCGTCCCTGATCGTCAACTATCAGACGATGGAGTTCGCGCTGCAACGGCGGGCGCAATTACGTTCTGGAGAGACGGTCGTCGTGCTGGGCGCGGCGGGTGGTGTCGGCACGTCCACGATCCAGCTGGCGAAGGCGCACGGCGCGCGGGTGATCGCCGTCGTGCGGCGGGACGGTGCCGGGGACTTCCTGCGGGAATTGGGCGCCGACGAGGTCGTGCAGCTCAGGGAAGGCTGGGGCGAGCAAGTTCGCGCCCTGACCGGTGGTGTCGGCGCACAGGTGGTCGTCGATCCGGTCGGTGGTGACGCGTTCGACGAAGCGGTGCGCGTGCTGGCCCCTGAAGGGCGGCTGCTGGTCATCGGGTTCGCCGGCGGAGCGATTCCCGAGGTCAAATTGAATCGTGTGCTCTTTCGCAACATCAGCATCGTCGGGGCGGCGTGGGGTGAATTCCTCCGTACCGAACCGGACGCGCTGGCCGAGGTGCACGCTGCACTCCTCGGGCACATCGAGCGAGGTCTGACGCCGTTGGTGAAGAGCCGATACCCGCTGGCCGACGCCGCCGAGGCGCTGCGCGACCTCGAGGCGGGGCGCGTAATGGGCAAAGCCGTACTCGTGCAGGATCGCGAGCAGTGACGCTGTGATACCCGACACCGATAATTCGGTTGCGCCATAGTTGCTCTTCGGCAATAGTTGCATGTGCGCTAGCATTTCGGGGTGGCCGACAACTCTCCTGCTCTTCTCTTCGATGCACTCAACGATTTCTTCTCGCAAGTGTTGTGTGTGGGGGAGTCGGAGTCGATGGACGCCCTGATCGAGCTGGACCTCACGTTCTCTCAGGTACGCATGCTTTTCGCGCTTGCGCAGCACGGTGAGCCACTGCCGATCCACGAGGTTGCGGAACGGTTGCGGCTCTCGGTGGCGGCAGCCGGTCGGAACGTCGACCAGCTCGTAAAGCTCGGTCTCGTCGTTCGCCGGGAGGACGACCGTGACCGGCGGGTCAAGCGAGTGTCCTTGTCGAAGGCGGGGCACGAACTGGCCAACCACCACATCGACTGCAAACGTGATCAGTTGCGACAGTTCGCATGGCGGATTCCGGAGGCCGAGCGGGCTCGACTGATCGAGGCCCTACAACCGATCCTCGCAGGTAACTTCCTGCGGGAAGACAACCAGGAGACATTCGGATGACATCGCCGAACGCCGCGCCCGCGGTGCCCGACAAGCTCGACGGCACGGTCCTCAAGATCGCGTCGGTGGTGGTGCTCGGCGCCATCATGTCGATCCTCGATGTGACCGTGGTCAGCGTCGCGCTGCCGACATTCGCCACCGAGTTCGACAGCACCTACGCCACCGTTGCGTGGACGATGACCGGGTACACGCTCGCGCTCGCTACCGTCATCCCTCTCACCGGGTGGGCGGCCGACAGGTTCGGCACCAAGCGCCTGTACATGACCGCACTGATCCTGTTCGTGCTCGGCTCGGTGCTGTGTAGTTTCGCCTGGGACATCACGACGCTGATCGGATTCCGAGTGCTTCAGGGTCTCGGCGGCGGCATGTTGATGCCGCTCGGCATGACCATCATGACAAGGGCGGCCGGCCCGGATCGAGTCGGCCGGGTCATGGCGGTGCTCGGTATCCCGATGCTGCTCGGACCCATCGGCGGTCCGATCCTCGGTGGCTGGCTGATCGAGGCGGCCAGCTGGCACTGGATCTTCCTGATCAACCTGCCCATCGGTATCGGCGCGCTCGCGGCGGCGTTCATCATCCTGCCGTCGGACAAGCCTTCGCCGTCGGAGTCCTTCGATTTCCTCGGAATGCTGCTGCTCTCGCCCGGCCTGGCGTTGTTCCTGTTCGGTGTGTCGTCCATTCCCGAAGTCGGCACCGTGGCCTCGGCCCGAGTGCTGGTGTCCGGAGCCATCGGATTGGTGCTCATCATCGCGTTCGTCTTCCATGCGCTTCGCAAGGATCACCCGCTGATCGACCTCCGCCTGTTCAAGAACCGGCAGTTGTCGGTCGCGGTCATCACGACCTCGCTGTTCATTGTCGCGTTCATGGGTGCAGGTCTGCTCTTCCCGAGTTACTTCATCCAGGTCGGGGGACACACCACTCTGGCTGCCGGTCTGCTGATGGCTCCGCAGGGAATCGGCGCGATGCTGACCATGCCGGTCGCCGGTCGGCTCGTCGACAAGATCGGTCCGGGCAAGATCGTGCTCACGGGTCTGCCGCTGATTCTAGTCGGCCTGGGAGTGTTCACCCAGGTCGCAGGGGATTCACCGGCGTGGCTGCTGATGGGTGCGCTGTTCGTGATGGGCCTGGGAATGGGTTGCACCATGATGCCGCTGATGACCGCAGCCATCGTCACCCTGTCCAACGAGCAGGTCGCGCGCGGTTCTTCGCTGATGAACATCGTCCAGCAGACCGCGGGTTCGATCGGTACCGCCGTCATGTCGGTCGTTCTGACGAACCAGCTACTCGATCGGGGTCTCGACAACCAGACCGTGGCGATGCAGCACGTTCCCGAGGTGGCCGCGCAGCAGCCTCCCGGCGCCGTCGACAGCATTCTGAACGCCGCGGCCGACGCCTTCGGTAACACCTTCATGGTGGCGACCGTGCTCATCGCACTGACTCTGATTCCGGCGTTCCTGTTGCCGCGGAAGAAGACGGTGAATCCGGCGCTCGAAGCAGAGGATGTTCCGCAGATCATGATGCACTGACCGGCTGCGCGGAGGATCCGGCGTATCGCGTCGAGGGGCGGCAAGCACTTCTGTGCTTGCCGCCCCTCGCGTTCCCGGCTATCCGGAATACTCCCATGTGGTTGAATGTTGTATCAGATTGATGCACGCGTGACTGTGCGGTTCGGGAGGAACATCTCATGCAGTTCGGAATATTCACCGTCGGCGACGTGACGACCGACCCGACCACCGGCCGCACTCCGTCCGAGCACGAGCGCATCAAGGCGATGACCACCATTGCCACACACGCCGAAGAGGTGGGGCTCGACGTCTTTGCGACCGGTGAGCATCACAATCCGCCTTTCGTCCCGTCTTCCCCGACGACCATGCTGGGGTATCTCGCCGCCAAGACGAAGAAGATCATTCTGTCGACGTCGACAACGCTGATCACGACCAACGACCCGGTGAAGATCGCCGAGGACTACGCCATGCTGTCGCATCTCGCCGACGGACGCGTCGATCTGATGATGGGCCGCGGCAATACGGCTCCGGTTTATCCGTGGTTCGGTCAGGACATTCGCCAGGGCATTCCGCTGGCGCTCGAGCATTACCGGTTGTTGCGTCGGCTCTGGGACGAAGAGGTGGTGGACTGGCAGGGTCAGTTCCGTACCCCCTTGCAGGGGTTCACCTCCACCCCGCGGCCGCTCGACGGTATTGCGCCGTTCGTGTGGCACGGCTCCATCCGCAGCCCGGAAATCGCGGAGATCGCCGCCTTCCATGGCGACGGGTTCTTCGCGAACAACATCTTCTGGCCCAAGGAGCACTACATCGCGCTGATCAATCTCTACCGGGAGCGTTACGAGCATTACGGTCACGGGCGTGCTGATCAGGCGATCGTCGGATTGGGTGGGCAGGTGTTCATGCGACAGAACGCTCGGGACGCCGTCGACGAGTTCCGACCCTACTTCGACAACGCCCCGGTGTACGGGCACGGCCCCAGCCTCGAAGACTTCACCGAGCAGACGCCGTTGACGGTCGGGACGCCTGAGCAGGTGATCGAGAAGACCCTCACGTTCGCCGACTTCTTCGGCGACTATCAGCGTCAGCTGTTCCTCGTCGATCATGCAGGCCTTCCCCTGAAGACGGTGCTCGAACAGCTGGACCTGCTCGGTGGCGAGGTGGTTCCTGTGCTACGCAAAGAGTTTGCCGCGCGTCGTCCGGCGCACGTGCCGGAGAATCCACCGACGCACGCGTCGATGAAGGCCGATCGGACGTTGACCGAGGCCACCCCTCTGTAGAACTGATGTGGCGTCTGTCGACGAGACGAGACCCCGAACGTCGTACACGTGGTACCGCGCAGAGCCGACGAAAGGCACGATGGAATCGTGAGCAATGTGGAAGCGAATTCGGTGGAGAAGCGGTGTGAGTCCCGTCCCGGTGGCGAGGGTATCGAGGTGCTGAGCCCGCGCGAGGTTCCGCTGGGCGGCCCTCGCGCCATGCCGGTCCGGCGCACTCTGCCGCAGCGCGAGCTTTCACTGATCGGGGCGTGGTGTTTCGCCGATCACTACGGCCCGGACGATGTCGGACTCACCGGGGGGATGAACGTCCCGCCGCATCCACACACCGGGCTGCAGACAGTGAGCTGGTTGTTCACCGGCGAAATCGAGCACCGCGACAGTATCGGCTCACACGCCATGGTCCGGCCCGGCGAACTGAACCTGATGACGGCCGGGCGGGGCATCGCACATTCGGAGGTGTCGACGCCGGAGACGCGCATTCTGCACGGCGCCCAGCTGTGGGTGGCGTTGCCCGCCTCGGCTCAGGACGCGCCGCCCGCCTTCGACACCTATGCGCCGGAACCGGTGGAGTTGGACGGCGCAACGGTCCGGGTTTTTCTCGGTACCACGGCGGGGTCGACCTCGCCGGTCCACACATTCTCGCCGCTGCTGGGAGCGGAGGTCCTGCTCGATCCGGGTGCAGACGTCACCTTCGACATCGAACCCGGTTTCGAAGTCGGGGTTCTGGTCGACGAAGGTGACGTCCGTCTACGCGGAACCCCGTTGAAGTGGGCGGAACTCGGCTATCAGCCGCCGGGGTCCTCGGTAGTGGCGTTGCGAAATACCGGTGAGACCCGCGCCCGGCTGCTGCTGCTCGGCGGCGAGCCACTCGGCGAGCAGGTGATCATGTGGTGGAACTTCCTCGGTCGCAGCCACGACGACATCGTCGGCTACCGCCGGGACTGGCAGTCGGAAATCCGTGGCGCAGGGTCCACCGACTACCGGTTCGGAACCGTCGAGGGATACGACGGTTCGGCTTTGCCTGCGCCTGAGCTGCCGAACAGCCGGCTGAAACCCCGCGGCTGATCCCTCGCCCTTCAGTAGCTGGTCAGTGCGGTGTTGGCCCCGCAAAGGACGACACACAGCGGTCGATCCGACGGCGGTACGAGTTCGCCGGTGAGGATCGCGGCGAGCGCCGCCGCCGTGCCGTGTTCGACGACGATCCGGAACTCCTCCCACAGGAGCGTTCGCGCGTCGAGCAGTGCGCTGTCGTCCACGACGAGGCTGTCGACGGGCCGCCCAGACACGGTGGCCCACGCGATCGAGCCGATCTGGGTGGCCCCGAGAGAGTCGCCGGCAATGCTGTCGATGTCGATGTCCACGGGACGGCGTGCCGCGACGGCCGTGTGCAGGGTGGCCGCGCCGCGCGGTTCCACACCGATGATGGCGTCGTTGTCGCGGCTACCCGCGACGATGCCCGACAGCAGTCCGCCGCCGCCTACGGCGACCACGTAGGTGACAGGTTCGGGGACGTCGTCCTGGATCTCGAGGGCGATGGTGCCCGCTCCCGCGACGATGTCCGGAAGGTCGTAGGCGTGCAGCGCCAGTGCGTTCGACGACTCGGCGAGCTCTGCGGCGTACGCGGCGGCCTCCGCATAGCGGTCGCCCACCGTGCGGACATCCGCCCCCAGCGCCCGCAGCTTCTCGATCTTGATGTCGGGCGCGGTGTTCGGCACCACCACGGTGCACCGCACACCGCGCAGGCGTGATGCCCAGGCTGCGCCGATCGCGGCGTTTCCACCGGAGGCGATGACGACTCCCGCGTCGGCGAGCCGTCCCTCCTCCTCTGCGTGAAGCAAGGCGTTGAGACTGCCGCGGACCTTGAATGATCCGCCGTACTGGAGGAATTCGAGCTTGAAGATCACCGGAATATCACCGTGGGCCGTCGGAACGGTGGCCCGGAAGGTGGGAGTGCGCCGGATCAGCCCGTCGATGCGATCGCGCGCGCGGATGACGGAAGCCTGGTCCACTGTGTCTGCCATGACACCCATCGTGTCATTTCGAGAGGGCGGTACTACCGCGTCTGCGTGACTCCTGATCTGGTGACTTGCCGGAGAGGGCTGGCCGGCAGCGGCCTGTGGGTTCAACGATCGATCCGGACCGGATGCGTGAGGGAAGCGTTTTCGGCCCGGATCTCGCGGCAGACGTGTTGGATGGATTCGCGTAGCCAGATGCTGGCGGGGTCGGTGGTTTGCAGGGGATGCCAGTACATGGCCTCTACTACGGGCATTTCGAGTTCTGGAACGAATTCGACGACCGTCACCGACAGTCCGGTTGCCAGTCGCTGCGCGAGGAGGCGCGGTACCAACGCGACTAGGTCGGTGCCTTCGACGAGGAAGGGCAGTATTTGCCATCCGGATACTCGGGCGGCGATGACAGGCGTGACCCCGGCGTCGGCCAGGAATTGCATCGGTGGTGTCGTCACGCCGGGTCCGAACTCACCGACAGCGTGCGGCGCGGCGGCAATGTCCCCGAGGGTCAGCTGGTCTCGGTCGAGCAGTGGATTCGCGCTGTCCATGACGGCGACGAATTCGTCCCGGAACAGTTGGCGGTAGCTCCCACCGAAGTCGAAGCCCATCGGACCGACGATCACGTCCACGTGGCCGAACGCCTCCAACCCCGCGTCGAGTCCGATGATCGGGACGATGTCGACCGACACCCGGGGCGCCTGACGGGTGATCAGACCGCGCAGGGGCCGGACCACCACGGTGGTCGCATAGTCGGATGCGGCGAGGACGAAGGTGCGGTCGGTGTCCGTGGGATCGAACTCCGACCGCATCTGCATGGCGTCGTGCACTTTCGCCATCGCGTCCTGCACCGCCGGGGCGAGGTTCTGCGCGAACGCTGTCAAGGCGTATTCCCTGCCGGCGCGCACCAACAGTTCGTCGTCGAAATGGCGGCGGAGTCGCGCCAACGCGGCGCTCATCGCTGACTGGCTCAGATGTGCCCGTTCGGCGGCCCGGGAGACATTCCGCAGCTCGAGTAGCGCGTGCAGATGCGGAAGCAGGTTCAGGTCGACTTCCTTCACCGACACTCCTTCACCCTGAACAACGCTGCGCCCCCGTTCATCCGAAACCCTACGTGAGCATGTCCTCCTTGCCGTGGATCAAGGGTGACGACAACACCGCGGCGGCGTTGTCGACGAGTATGGCCTGGACGACATCCTCGGCAAGGCCTGCGTGACGGACTGCCGCGACGGGGTCGTCCGTCCCCATGTCGAATGGATAGTCCGAACCGAGAAGGACACGGTCCGCACCGGCCACCCGGATCAACTCAGCGAGCTGCGCCCCGTCGTGGGTGAGGGAGTCGAACCAGAGTCGCCGAAGATATGTCGACGGTGGATGTGTGCACCCGCGGGACTCGGGACGCACTCGCCAGGCGTGGTCGGAACGGCCGATCGTCGTGGGGAGGTAACCGCCGCCGTGTGCGGCGACGACGACGAGGTCGGGGTAGCGATCGAGGACTCCGCTGAAGATCAGGTGGGACAGTGCAACCGCGTTCTCGGCGGGCTGGGAGACCGTGTTGGCCAAATAGAACCGGTCGAGGCGCTCGTCGAGCGAACAACCGAAAGGATGTAGAAAGAGTACGGCCCTAGACTTCTCGGCGGCAGCCCAGAACGGGTCGAGTGCCGGGTCGGACAGCTCGACCGTGCCGGCCTGGCCGCCGGACGGGGAGGCGCCGAAGGAGCCGATCTCGACGCCGCGCAGTCCGCGTCGGAGGGCGTCGTCGAGGGCGGGGACCATCTGGTCCGGGTGCTGGAGCGGCGCCACACCAAGCCCGACGAGTCGGTCGGGGGCCCGGCCCACCAGGTTCTCGATCGCGGCGTTCACTTGCCGGGCGACGTCCAGGGCTGCGTCCGGGCCGAGAAACGGGTAGTAGTGCGAGGGTGACGGAGAAACCATCTGCAGGTCTACCTGGGTGGCGTCCATCACGGCCACACGGGTAGGCAGGTCGGTGAGCAGCGACCAGCGGTCCTGGATCATGCGGCCCGATTCGATGGAGGACTCGCGACCGTTTCGCCGGGCATCGAGGTCTTTCGCTGCCGCGAGCCCGTCGGGGTCGATCTCGGCCACGTATGCCTCGATGCCGGGCAGCAAAACGTGGGCGTGGACGTCGACGACCGGACCGTTCATGCCGGAACCTTCACCATGTGGGCGACGCGTTGGATGACTTCGGCGACGTCACCGCGGTGGCCGTCGATCATCCATTGCACCAACTGGGTGGAGGAGTCGACCACTGTCTTCGCCCGGTCGAATCGGCGGTGGCGGAAGCGGGTGAACACCTCGTCGAGCGGTGTGTCGTCGTCTGCGAGGAGTTCCTCTACGAGGACTGCGGCGTCCTCGAGTGCCATTGCCGCTCCTTGGGCGATCGTCGGTGGGCAGTTGTGGATCGCGTCACCAATCAGTACTACCCGGTCGCGATGCCAGGGTCCCTCGACGAGATGGGTGGTGAACCACGTGTAGTTGGTGGGGGTGTTCTCGTCGACGGAGTCGGCGATCTGTGCCCATGGCCCGCCGTAGCCGGCCGCGAGTTTCTTGAAGATCAGCGGCCCGTCCGCCTTGTCACGGGCCTGGGCGTCCTCGACGATATAGGCGTAGATCGAGTCGTCGCTGGTGGGGCAGTATCCGGCGAGGTACTGCGGGCCCCCGTAAATGAGGTCGGTGCGTACGACGTCGGCGGGACGGGGAACGACCACCCGCCAGGCTCCGACCCCGGTGGGGCGAGGGGTGACGTCGATCCCGAGCAGGCACCGGGTGGCGGAGTTGATCCCGTCGGCGGCGATCAGCAGGTCGTAGGAGCGTCTGTCACCGGACGCCAGGACCGCGGTGGCAGTGTCTTTTTCGGTCAAGTCGATACCGACCACGTCGGCGGCGTAGCGGATCCGTCCGCCGGCCATGTGGAGGCGGTCGCGCAGCATCGCGGCAAGTTCCGGTCGGTGCATTCCTACGGTCGCCGGAAGATCGTCTCCGCCCGTTCGGACGTCGGTCATGACGACGAGAACGGTGGCGTCGGGGTCGGGGGCACGGATTCCGACCGTGTCGAACGCGTATCCCGTGGATTCGATCTGGTCCCAGATTCCGAGTTGCCGAAGGATTCGTAGTGCGTTGCCTTGCAGGGTGATTCCGGAGCCGTCCTTTCGGGGGCGATCGGCGCGTTCGAGGATCTCGACGTCGATGCCGGCGTCGGCGAGCAGGACGCCGGCGGCCAGGCCGGCGATGCCGGCGCCGATGATCCCGACCTTCTTCAGTGTGGGCATGGGGATTGCCTTTCTAGCGTGTAGTCGTTCTCACACGACGGCGAGGGGGTTGACGGGTGAGCCGACGGCGCCGGTGACCGGCAGCGGTGCGGCGACGAGGAACGCCTCGTATCGGCCGGTCCGGGAGCAGTGTTCGGCGAGGCCGTCAAGATTCCACATCTCACCGATGTAGAGGCCCATGTGGGGAATGACGATCTGGTGAAGCGGTTGGAAGGCGCCGTTCAGCTCGGTGGGTCGCACCTCGAACCCCCACGTATCGGTGGCGATCGCCGCGATTTGCCGATCGTGCAACCAGGGCGCCGAGTGGAACGACAGCCCGGGCGCGGCGCCACCGGCGTAGTCTCCCCATCCTTCTCGACACACCCGGCTGTATTGACCGGTGCGCACCAGGAGGATGTCACCGCGGCCGACCTGAGCCGATACGCCCTGCCGGTCGATGATGCGGTCGAGCAGGTCGGGGGTGAGCGCGAACCCGTCGGGAAGTTCCGGGTGTTCGAGCGCGAGCTCGTCGGCGAGGGCCCGGCCGGCGTCGAGGAGCACGGCCCGCCCCGCGATCCGGTCGGCAGCGGTTTCGATGCCGGTGAGCTGGTCACCTTCCGAGGTGACGACACTGCCGGCGGGCCGCCCGTTCCAGGCCCGACCGTGATCGAAGATGTGGCCCAGCCCGTCCCACTGCGTCGAGCACTGCAGCGGCATGGCGATCACGTCGTCGGCCCCACCGAAGCCGAAGGGGAAACCCTGGTTACCGTGCTCGGCGTCGAGGCCGGTGTCGGTCATGGTGTGGACCGGGTTGGTCCGTCGTCGCCACCCTTTCTGCGGGCCCTCGGAGTCGAACGACTGTGCCAGGGAGAAGGTTTGACCGGTGGTGACCAGCCGGGCTGCGCGGACCCGGGCATCGTCGTCGATGAAGTTCAACGTGCCGTGGACATCGTCGTCCCCCCACCGTCCCCAGTTGCTGCATCGGTGGGCCATCGATTCGATGCTGGCGACCGGGTTGTCCGGGTCGACGACAAATGCAGAGTTGTCAGTAGCAGGGTGAGTCATGACGTAGCCTTTTCGTGAGGTGCGCGGCAGGTGTTGCGAAGCGTTCCGATGCCGCTGATCGATGCCTCCATCACGTCGCCCGGGGCGAGCCAGCGCTGCCACTTGCCCCCGTTTCCTGCCGGGCTGCCGGTGAGGATCAGATCGCCCGGCAGCAGGGGTGTGATGGCGGACGCCTGGGCGATGAGGGTGGGGACATCGAAGAGCATGTTGGCGGCCCGGTCATGTTGCATCCGATCGCCGTTGAGATGGAATTCGATCTCGAGATTCCGGTAGTCACCGAGTACGTCGGCGGGGACCACGAACGGGCCCACCGGCAGGAAGGTCGGGCGGTTCTTCGAGCGCAGCCAGTCACCACCGAGCGGTCGGTGCTCGGCCGGAAACTGTAGATCGCGGGCACTGACATCGTTGGCGATGGTGTAGCCGGCCACAACGTCGAGGGCGTCCTCGCGCGATACGTGGTCGGCGACGGAGCCGACGACGACGACGAGCTCGGTTTCCCAGTCCGTTTGGCTCGATTCGGGAATGAGTAGGACATCGTCATCGGCCCCGCACATCGCGGATGCGAGCCCGGTGAAGAAGAACGGGCTACCCGTTCTTGCCCGCTCGTCCATCATCGCGGTGGCCGCGGCCTCGAGTTCCTCGTCGGTGCGGGTGTCGTCGGCGGCTTTCCCCGAGACGATGATCTCGGCGACATGACTGCGATAGTTCGCTCCCGCCTGGAAGATGCGCCGCGGCTGCACCGGCGGCAGAATGCGCACGTCCGAGAGCGGCACACCGGCGGTTGACGCGGTGGCGGCGATGTCAGGTAGCGCCACGCGGACGGTGTCCCAGTTGTCGAAGATGTCGAGGGTGGTGGCGATGCCCGGACCGAGTTGCTCCGGTCTGATCTCGACCACCCGGTCGCCGGCGACGACACCGGTGAAGATCTTCGTGTCGTCGGCGAAGGTACCCAGCCCGTATCCGTCGACCACCCTGTTCATGCGAGGGCCCGATCGCTTGATGCCGCCGAGATGGCAGCTGCGCCGGCGTACTCGATGTCCGCACCGAGCTGGGCCTCGATCTGCAGGAGGCGGTTCCACTTGGCGGTGCGCTCGGAGCGCATGGTTGATCCGACCTTGATCTGCCCGGTCCGCCAGCCCAGTGCCAGATCGGCGAGCCACGCGTCTTCGGTTTCGCCCGACCGTGCGGAGAGAACGGTGCGGTACCCGTTGTCCTGAGCCAACCGCACCACCGTGTGGGCGTCGGAGAGGGTGCCCGTCTGGTTAGGCTTGACCAGCACTGCGTTGGCGGCGTTCTCCCGGATGCCACGGCGCAGGCGTTTGGCGTCGGTGACGAAGAAGTCGTCACCGAGCAGTTGTCGGTTGCCGAGGCGTTCGGTCGCCGCCGCCCACCCATCCCAGTCGTCCTCGCCCAGTGCGTCTTCGAGGGAGATGATGGGATAGTGCTCGCACCACGCGGCGAGCTCGCCGACCAGTTCGGCCGCGCTCAGTCGGCGATTGCCTTCGGCCGCGAGGACGTAGTGCCCGTCCTGTGTGAGGAACTGTGTGGCGGCCACATCGACCGCGATTGCAACCTGAGATCCGGGTTGGAGCCCGGCGCGCTCGATTCCGGCGACCAGCATGTCCAACGCGGAGCGGTTCGTCGGCAGTACCGGGCCGAGGCCGCCTTCGTCGGCGACCAGAGCGACCGAGTGTCCGTTGTCGACCAACACCTCTGCTGTGCCGCGGCGGACTCGGGCACAGTATTCAATGGCCTCGGAGAACGACCGCGCCCCGACCGGGACAGCGAGGAAATCCTGCACATCGATCGAGCGACCGGCGTGGGCCCCGCCGGAGATGATGTTGACCATCGGCAGCGGCAGCAGCGGTGCGTCCCCGTCCGCCGCGACGAGGCGGTACAGCGGGATGCGCTGCGCGTCGGCCGCCGCCAATGCGGTAGCGATCGACACCGCCAGAACGGCGTTGGCACCCACCCTGGACAGGTCGGGGGTGCCGTCGGCTGCTCGCAGTGCCGCATCGACCGCGGCGCGGTCGATGGCGTCCAGACCGTGGACTGCGTCGGCGAGGACGGTCGCGGCATTCGTCACGGCCCGGTGCACGCCCTGTCCCTCGTATCGGGTGTCGCCGTCACGCAGTTCGCGCGCTTCGTGCCGGCCGGTCGATGCTCCGGAGGGCACGTACGCCTGCCCACGCGCACCGCCCGCCAGCCGCACCTCACAGCCCACGGTGGGTTTACCGCGCGAGTCGAGACCTTCCCATGCGGTGATCTCATGTATAGCGGTGTCGGTCATAGCAGGTGCCTCCAGGCGTCCAGAAGTGAATGAGGGAAATCGCCGAGCAGTCGGCGCCCGAGTGAGCGCGCTGCCGCCCGGCCGGGGTCGTCGAGGTAATCGACCGGGCTGCGCCCGTCCACCCGGGCCAGCACCAGCGCACCGGTCTGGCGGATCAGCTGTGATCCCAGCTCGGGGTCGGCGGCGTTCCATGCATCGAGGAAGGTCGCCGCGGCGGCACGGTAGAGGTCCGCGTAGTCGGGTCGGCGGATGCTCTTGAGCAGAAGGTGACCGACGATCCAGGCCGGATCGAAGGTGGGGTCACCCAGATGGGCCACTTCCCAGTCGATGACCCACATTTCCGCATCGGAGTCGCCGACGAGCACGTTCTTCGGTGAGTAGTCCCCGTGCACCAGACACGGACCGGCCTCGGCCATGACAGCGATCGTTCGATCGATCTGTGGCACAAGGTCGGGGTGGCGGCCGCGGATCTGCCGGTGGAACGGATCGACCCGGAGTTGCTCGAATGCGGTACGCGACCCGAACTCGTCCGCCAGTTCCGGGAGCCGGTCCGCTGTGCTGCGTTGCAGCTGGGCGAGGATCTCACCGAGCCGGCCGGCGACGTGCACATCGATCACCCCGGCCATCAGGTCGGTCTTCCAGGTGTGCCAGTGGTCGGGGGCCCGGCCGATGACGAGGAATCCATCGGACAGGTCCAGCACGGGTGGGACCGAGTCCGGCGCGATCGTCGCGGCGAGGCGAAGCGCGAGGCCCTCAGTCGTCAGTCTGCCCACATCGGCTGCCCACTCCTGCTGTACCCGCAGCCGGCTCAGCGCCCTCTTGACCACCACGTCGACACCGTCGCCGGTGACCGCGACGACGTCGTTGGAGACGCCGCCGGTGAGCGAGTGCACGGTCAGGTCGGCCCCTGCGGTCGCCAGACCGCGACCGCGCAGGTGCTCGGTGACGGCATCGGTCAGGTCCACAAACTCGGTGGTCATCGCGCCAGCTCCGGGGTGCGCAGGGCCGCGGAGGTGAGTACCTCGGCATTGACCACCGACGCCGGGCGCCGGCCGGTGAGCACATCGAGGACGTGGTGCGCCGCGGTGCGGGACAGATCGGCCATCGACCCGTCGGAGCTGAACGCGTAGTGCGGGGTCAGCACCACGTTCGCCATCGCGCGCAGGGGATGATCTGCCGGTAGCGGTTCGGGTTCGGTGACGTCGAGCCCGGCACCGGCCAGTCGGCCCTCCGACAAGGCTACTGTCAGCGCGGCAGTGTCGACCAAGCCGCCTCGAGAAGTGTTGAGCAGCATCGATGTCGATTTCATCAGGTCGAGCTCGCGGGAGCCGATCAGATGACGAGTCGAAGGGTTCAGCGGCAGGTGCAGCGAGACGACGTCGGCGACCGCGAGCAGCTCGTCCAGTGAGTGCACCGCCCGGACGCCCGCGGCATTGTCGCCATGGCGGCGGAGGGTGACCATCTCCATGCCCAACGCCTTCACCCGCGGGGTCAGGGCGGTACCGATCGCACCGGCCCCGATGGCTCCGAAGGTTTTGCCGCGCAGGCGGACCGGGGTGGAGGCGATGGTGCGGTTCCAGCCGCCGGCGGCGGTATCGGCTGCGAACGGCAACAGGCGGCGGGCCACCGCCAGCAGCAGCATCAAGGTGTGGTCGGCGACCTCGTCTGTGCAGTACACCGGGACGTTCGTCACGACGATGCCCAGCTCGCTCGCCCGTGCCACGTCGATGTTGTCCACACCCACTCCGAATCGTGCCACCGTCCGGCATCGTGGTGCGTTGTCGAGCACCCCGGCGGTGATCTTCGCGAAGCAGGTGGCGATGGCGTCGACGTCCGCGGCAAGGGTCGCAAGGGATGCCGGGTCGGTGGCGTCGGCGACCACCAGTTCCACACCTGCCGAATCGAGTACCGCCCGCTCGACGTCGACGGTGGCCGCGGGATGATCGGTGATCAGCACCCGGTACGTCACGCCGACCCCCATGGACGAATCGGTTGCGGCGCGACCGGTTCGACGATGCGGTTTCGGGTGCCGCCGAGGACGTCGACGGTCGTGGTCACCACATCCCCCGGCCGCAGCGCCGGACGAGATCCCCGGCCGTGCCTGCCCCACAACTCGGCCAGACACCCCCCGCGGCAGGTTCCTGAACCGAGCAGGTCACCCGGACGGATTTCGGTGCCCCGGGAGGCATACGCGGCGAGGGACGGGAAGCTCCACGCCATGTGATCGAGGGTGTCCTTTCCGACCGTCTCACCGTTGACCGCAACCTCCATTCGCAGGTCGAAGGACGGGCCCGACCCCCGGGTGGCGAGTTCGTCGGCGGTGACGAAGAACGCACCGAGTGCGGTGGCCGTGTCCTTGCCCTTCGCCGGACCCAGCCGCATCCGCATCTCGTGGAACTGGACGTCGCGAGCCGAGAAGTCATTGATCACCACGTAACCGGCGATGTGATCGGCGGCCTCGTCGACGCTCAGATCGCGGCCGGCGGCGCCGACCACCGCGCCGACCTCGAGTTCGAAGTCGAAGTCGACTGAACCGGGTGCGATGGGCACGTCCGCATACGGTCCGGTGGTGGCGTAGGGGTTGGAAAAATAGAACGTCGGAATTTCCCAGAACTCCGGGGGCACCGTGGCGTGCGGATCGAGCAATTTCACCACCCCCTCAGTGTGCTCGGGGAATGTCGAGAAGTCCCGGAATGTCGGCGGATCCAGCGGGGCCAGCAGCACCGCATCGTTCAGGCTGGTCACCGACTTCCGTTGCGCCAGGGCGCGGTCGGCGACATCGTGAACGCGGCCGGGGTCGCCGAGCAGGGCGGCCAGCTCCGCTCCCGGCGCGAGGTCGACGAGCAGGCTGCCCTCCGCGAGCACCGCCAGGGTGGGTCCGTCGTCGGTGTGCCGACGTGCAATCTTCATTCGCTTCAGTCCTTCGCAACGCAGTGATATCGAACAGAGCCGGGCGGAAGTCAGCCCTGACCGGGAACCGCGTAGGGGTTGAGCAGCTCCGTTTTCATCTCCTCCGACGCCCCCTCCTCGGTCGCGGTGAAACCGTCGGCGGCGGGGAAGGATTCGGTCATCGAATGCGGCATGGCGCCATTGCGGTACAGGTTGTTCGAGCCCTCGGACGGCTTCCACGTATGCGGTTCCCAGTCCGGGACATAGTTCCGATATCCGCCCGAATTCAGTTCGATGCGCATCGAACTGGGCTCTCGGAAGTACAGGTAGTTCTGCTCCCCGATGCCGTGGATGGAGGGCCCGTATTCCATGCCTGTGCCGCGTTCCATCAGCACGTCCGCGCACAGCAGCAGCTCCTGATACGTGTCCACCCAGAACGCCACGTGATTGATCCGGCCGGCCCGATCGGAGGTGTCGAGAACTACGCCGAGATCGTGCGACTTCTCGTTGGTCGTCAAGACACCGAAGACGGTTATCGGCGCTTCCTCGAGATCGGTGAAGGCCATCGTGCGGAATCCGAGCACATCCGAGTACCAGGCGCAGAAGGCGCGCACGTCGGTTGCGGCGATCGTGACGTGGTCGAGAAAGCGGGGAGCGCCGGCATGTGCGGAGCGCTTCTCGGGCCGGTCCGGGTAGATCGACCTGAACTCCGGGTCCGCGTCGAACTTGTCCACCTCGTAGAACAGGCGCATCGGGTGGCCGTGCGGTCCGGTGAACTCGTAGGCCTTGCCGAAGCCGAACGTCCCGGCCGTCCACTCACCGGTGATCCCAGCTGCCTCGACCCGTTCGGCGGCCTGCTCGAGGGCCTCGGCACTGGTGGTGCGCCACGCCATCGTGCGCAGGGTGGGCTCGGGGCCTTCGACGAGGACGAGGCTGTACGTGTAGTAGTCGCCCCAGCAACGCAGATACACGCAGCCATCGTTCTCGTGGATAGCTCGCATCCCGAACTGCTCGACATAAAAGCGCGCCGATGCGGCGACATCCGGGGTGGTGATCTCGACATGACTGAGGTGGGACAACAGGTGGGGCACGATTTGATCCTTCTCAACGGTCGGGTGACTGTGGTGTGGATCACCAGTGTCGGGTCACCGAGCCGAAAGGGGAACAGGGTCTGGCACATACCAACTATCTACGGTGTCGATAGTTAGGTCGTGACACAGCATCGCGTCGTCACTGTCGGAACATCCCGGACGCGGAATGCCCCGTGCCAGGACAGTGCGCCCAGAGCCTGATATCGGCAGTCGCTGAGCGCGCAGAACGAGAAGTCCGTGGAAAGCACTTCCCGTAATCTCCGCGATCAAGGCCGTGATGCCTGCGACGATGAGGACGTGCTCAATTCCCGGGCGAAACGGCGGCTTCCGCGGCGAGTCGGCGTGCGGCTCGTGCCGCGGCCGGGAGGGCTGGTGTCCCCGGCGCCTCGTTTACTGCGCCGTCCGGTTCCGCATCGTGTTCAGATCGAGAATTTCGAACGTGCCGGTCTCCTGGAGGGGCTCTCGGGTTCGGACCGTGCTGCCCGGATCGGCGTGCTCGACACGCTGGTCGCGGAGAACGTGACGATCGACGAACTACGCGCCGCGACTCAGAGCAACCGGCTCGCTCACCTGTTGCTCGAGCATGCCTTGTCGCCGAAAGGCACGTACAGCATCGAGGAAATCTCGCAGCTGGCCGGTCTCACCGTCGAGGATGCCCGCCGTTGGTTTCGCGCCATCGGCAGGGGAGCGTCCGAGGACGGGGCGTACTACAACGACGGTGATGTGAGCCTTGCGCGAGGATTGAAGCAGTACCGAGTTCTGGGTCTCGACGAAGGTGGAATGTTCGCGGCCGCACGTGTCATGGGCCGCAATATCTGGACGTTGGCCGATGCCGCGGAGGCCCTCCTCCAGGACCGTCTCGCGGCAGCGGGTGATCACCCGGAAGTTGCCCTGCAGTATGCGGTGGAGGTGCGCCGCATCGCAGATTTCCAGGCACAGATACTCGCGCATATTCTTGCGACGAGCCTGCGTGAGCAACTGCGTTCGGACGCGGTCGGCATCGCCGGTGACTCGAACCTGCACATCCGGGGTTCTCAGCAGATCGGGGTGTGTTTCGCCGATCTCGTCGGGTTCACGCTGCTCGGCGAGCAGGGCGCGGCGGACGATCTGAGCCGGGTCGCGGAACGGCTCGACCGGCTGGCCACTGACCTGGTGGTCTCGCCTGTGCGATTGGTGAAGACGATCGGGGACGCGGTCATGCTGGTCTCGTGGGATGCCTCCGCGCTCGCGGGCGCCGCACTCGACCTCGTCGATGCCGCCCGTCTCGAAGGGTTGCCACCACTTCGGGCCGGCATCGACTGGGGAACCGCAGTGCCGAGCGCGGGCGACTGGTTCGGTCGACCGGTCAACATGGCGTCCCGTGTGGTGGCCGTCGCACCCGCCCACGAGGTGGTGGTCACCGGCGAGTTCTACGACGAACTGGACACCGACGACTTCTGGTGCGAACCGGCCGGCAGCCACAGGCTGAAGGGCATCGATTCGCCTCGAGAACTCTTCGCGATCGGCCGCAGATCCGTCGCCTGAGTAGGCACACGGGCTTGGTTGGCGCAACGACCTGGCTGCCGGCCGGGATCTGGGTGGCCGCCGGCTGGCCTGCTTCCTTCGATAGACATCGAAAGATGCAGGCGGAGAGTGGCATTCGTCCGAGAGAGACACCTTGGGGGACATTGCGCGGTGGGATAGGTCCTTGTTCCCTACTTCGAAGCGCCGCCATTGGTGCAGTCGCGCGGCACGGACAGTGCCGCGCTGCGCGGTGACCGAGTGCGGTCAGGTTCTAGATGAGATCCGCCGCTCGACAATCACGCGACTGTGTCAGCACCGAGGAACGCTGTCGGCTCTGCTCGATGGTGGCCACCTTCGCCCGGATCGCGACCGTGCCGGCCGTAGAGTTGGCGACCAGCCAGTTGTCCGCACCGGACCCGAGGTTGAGGCACGGGCACCGGAGGTGGAGCGGGGCCTCGCATGGCAGCCGCATCGGTGTGACATTCCTTCGTGTCACCCCGAAAGGTGGGATCAGTACCAGATTAGAACGTCCACGGCCTCTCTCTGAGAGGGGCGGGTCACCATCGAAAGCGATGCTGGAGGGACCGTAGCTCGGTCCTCGTTATGCGTCGTTTGCATCGAAGCGGCGGCGTGCGTCGTTGATGTGGTCCGAATGTGCGTATCCCCAGTCGATGACGCGCATGATGTGGTCCGACAGATCGCGGCCCAGCGGCGTGAGACTGTACTCGACGTGCTTGCGGGTGTCGACGACAACTGCCCGCTCGAGCAGTCCGTCACGTTCGAGCATACGAAGATTCTGCGTAAGTATTCGCTGCGACAGCGGATGCGACGGGTCCATCGCGTCGAGTAGCCGTCGGATCGTCGACGGACGGATCGGCCCGGTGCGTAAGATGACCAAAAGCCAGTTTCGCCAGTAGTTTCCGATGTGGCTGGTGACACCGACGACCGGAGCATGGCGATCCCACGCGAACTCGACAAGCTGTCCCGCCAAGTACTCGAACAGCTCTTCATAACCGTTCGATACGGTGGCGGCGCGTTCGAAGATGCCACGTACGTTGGTCATCATTCGATCTACGGCCGAAATTCGGTCGATTGCTTCCTCCGCGTCCATGGGTCACTTCCCTCGAGCCGATCCGGTCTGGCATTGGGGCTCCGCTATTGCTTCGCCGACGGCAGCACATCGAACTCACCGAACCCGATTGGCACGTAGTCCGGTACGGCGGCTATCCGGTTTTGCGTGACTGGTCGACGAGTTGCCCCTCGTGTGAATAGCTTTCATACGCCTCAGCCAGGTCCCGATACTTCCGGAATTCTCGAAGGTTGGTGTACTCGGAATTACGCACCCGGTCGACGAAGTCGGGATTCGAGATCTGTGCTCTACCGACTCCGATCAAGTCGAAATCGCCCTCTTTCAGCCCTTGTCGAACACGCTCGATATCATCTTCCACCTGCAACTTTGGATCCTGATTGTCGAAGACGTCACTTGCCAGGTCGGTAGACAATCCGACGCTGCCAATGGAGATGACCGGACGGTCGGTCATTGTCTTCACCCAGGCCGCCAGGCTCCGCCGAGAGTCCAGTTCCGGCCACGCGATCGCGTCGAATCTACGAGTAGATACATGGAAGAGGTCTGCACCCGACTCCTGCATCCGGACGAGAAACGGCTCCAGGTCGTCAGGACTCTGGGCAATTCTCGCACCGTAATCGACCTCCTTCCATTGGGAGAACCGAACCGAAATAATGAAATCCGGACCCGTCGCCGCACGGATAGCAGAGATGATTTCAGCGGGGTATGCAGCGCGATCAACTAATGTGTCGCCGCCGTACTCATCCTTGCGTCGGTTGGTTTCATGCCATAGAAAGAGATCTAGAAGGTAGCCATGGGCACAGTGCACCTCGATCCCGTGCGCGCCGAGCTTCTGGGCGATAATCGCGCTGTCCACATACGCATTCTTGGTGTCTTCGAGATCTTGCTTGGTCATCGCAATCCCATTGGTCCGGCCCTCTTGAACGAGACCTGATGGGCTCAGCGCAGGATGATCGGGGTATGGATTCGGAACACCATCGACAATGAGCCTCAGTGCCCCCGGATGCCACAGCTGCATCAGAAACGTCACGTCGCCTGTATCAAGCACCTCGCGGGCGACATGTCCCCATTCGTCGACCGTGTCACGTCCGATAATGCTGAATGCCGGCTGCCAATATCCCGCCGGATGATCTGGAGCCGCCCCTTCGGAAATGATAATCCCCGGACCGTCGTTGGCGGTATTTCGCAGCGTGTCCGCCATCCCCGTGGTGGGTTTGTAATCCCGTGAGCCCCGCTGCATAGCAGGAAGTACAAATCTATTTCGAACCGAAGCCGTATTGAGTAGCAGCGGCGAAAACAGCGGATCTGCCTCACCTGTAGTTTCCTCTGCACCTATCTTGCTGTCGAGAGTGCGCATTTACCCGCCTTTCGGTAACCGGATCAGAACGACGATCACGTTACGTGCGTCACATTCGAACGACAATGAGGCACTTTTTTGTTCGTAGGGGCCTGGAAGTGAATATCCATGCCGATCCGAGGTGATGTCATGGGCGGTGGGCACGGGATCAGCCCCCGGGTGGTGCGGTGTGTGGTTTGCACCTGCACCTGCACCACCCGGGTCGCAAGTCACAATCGGCACGGGCGAACGCGGGTGGGGAATTCATCTGGCCACCGGCGTTGAAAGCCGACGATTTCAGGTGGTGGTGGCGCCGATCTTGTCGTACCGCACCTCGCGCACCCGTTTCATCACCGACCGAAGCGGCTCGGGATCGCGCCCGGTGATCTGCTTGACGTGATGGCTCAGGAGCGCCTGATAGCCCTGCGCAACAGCGACTTCGGCGGACACCAATTCGTCGCTTGCCCACAGGTGGCCGTCCGGGCTGGGGGGCATCTTCGGATCATAGGTGCGAGGAATGCCGATCGAATCATAGAACGCAAGCCGCTCCGACTCGGTGATCCGCTGATAGTCGATCGGCGTCGAGTGAACCTCAGCGCCGAGCGCCGCGATCTGATGAAGATCCAACAACTCCGGGCCGGTGATCTCGTACACCGCGCCGGCGTGCCGGGCGGGATCCATCAGGCATGCGGCAGCGCTCCGTGCGACGTCGTCTTTCGCAACGGGAGCCAGGAACCCGTCCCCGGTTGCCTGAGACAAGACGCCGGAGTGCGCGGCCGGCGCCACCAGGATGTTGCTGACGATCTCCGAGTAGAGGGCATTCCGCAGGATGGTGTACTCGAGTCCGCAGGCGCGCAGATCCAGTTCCGTCTGATAGTGATCGATCGCCGACAGCGCAGGATTGCCCGGCTGCACACCGCCCACGGAGGTGTAGACAATGTGCCTGACGCCCGCTGTGCGGGCGGCATCAATTGCGCTGCGGTGCTCCGAAATCCGGCGACCGAGGTTGAGGCCGCTGATCAGGAACAGCGTGTCGCCGTCGGCGTAGGCTTTCTGGACAGTGGCGGGGTACTGGTAGTCGCTGTGCCGGATCTGAATGGTGTCGGATTCGAGACCGGACAGCTTCTCCGGTGTACGGGTGGTGAGTATCAGTTCTCGGTGCGGATCGGCGGCGAGCAACAGGCTCGTGACCCGCCGGCCCAGGTCGCCCGATGCTCCACTGATGACGATTCGACTCATGTGCGCTCCTTGTGATGCACGGCCCGTCGCTCTGGGCCGTCTTCGCGACACGAATTGTGACGCGGGCTACATCGGAACACTGTCTGGTGGCAACGGTACACACCCACGTTTGTCAGCCTGGCCATGCGCGGCGAGCATTGTCTGCGATCCATGTGTGGGACGTATGGGGTCGACCAATTTTGTGTCGTTGTGACGAGGCCCCCGTCGTCACATGCTTGTGGGGTCCGACGCGATCGCGATCATGTGCAGCAGTCTGATCGCGTTCTACCGAGTGAAGAGAGACATGACATGACGCAGCTCGCCAGCACGGAACTGCCGGAACGCGACAAGACCCAGGTGCCGGAGGCCGACCTCGTCGCCCGCGCGACGGCCCTCGTACCGCTCGTCAGGGAGTACGCGGAGCAGGGGACCAAGGATCGCCGCATTGCGCCGGAGGTGATCGACGCAATCGCTGACGCCGGCTTGTTCCATCTCTTGGTCCCCACACGCTGGGGCGGCCAGGGAGCGTCGTTCAAGACTGCCGTGGACGTGACAGCCGAGATCGCGCGCGGCGACGGCTCGACCGGATGGGTCACCGCACTCATGATGATTGCGACCGGCTTCGGCAGCACATTCTCCATGCAGGCTCAGGAAGACGTGTTCGGGGCGAACCCGAACGCGAAAATCTGCGGCATCTTCTCTCCGGGCGACCGCAGCGAACCCGTCGAGGGCGGTTACCTGGTGAGTGGCCGTTGGCCGTACGCTTCGGGATCCTTCGCGGCCCAGTGGGCGAGCGTGACGATCACGCTGGAGGACGGCGAGCAAGGAATGGCGCTCGTCCCCGCAGAAGCCTTCACCATCGAACCGACCTGGTTCGTCGCCGGCATGCAGGGAACGGGAAGCGACACCATCGTGCTCGAGGACCACTTCCTTCCGGAGTACCGCGTGCAGCGAGTGAAGGACATGTTCGCATCGAACTTCCGTTCCCCGTTCACCGAAGAGCGGATGGCGTCGGTGCCGTTCAACGCCGTGGCCGCCGGCATTCTGGTTGCTCCGCAGATCGGACTCGGACGTCATGCTCTCGAGCTGACACGTGCGAAACTCCCGAACAAGCCCGTTGCGTACACGGCCTACCCACATGCCAAGGAGTCACCGACACACCAGATCGGTGTCGCAAAGGCCGCCACCAAGCTGCGTCTCGCCGAGATGCTGATGACCGGCATGTGCGACGACATCGACACAGCCGCCGACAGCCACCAGCTGCCCAATCTGGAGGTGCTCGCGCGAATCCGTAACGACACGGGGGTGATCGCGGAGCTGGTCAAGGAAGAAATCGACTACCTCCTCACCGCCAACGGTGCCGGGTCGTTCGCCGATGTCAACGTGCTCGGACGGGTGTGGCGCGACAGCGAGACCGCGGCGCGGCACGCACTCGTTACTCCCGAGATCGGTCGCGAAGCGTACGGACGCCAGCTTCTCGGAAACGATGATCCCACCATCGGATTGTGAGATGACGATGACATCGGCAGCCGAGAGGAAGGTGTCCCGGGTGCTGAGTCCAGCCGACTACAGACGGGTCATGAGTCACGTCCCTACCAGCGTCGCGGTCATCACCGCGACGACTGGTGGGGAGCCCGCCGGAATGACCGTCGGTACCTTCACTTCCGTCTCGCTCGACCCGCCGTTGGTGGCCTTCTACGTGGACTTGGGTTCGACAACCTGGCCGGTGCTGGCCGAGGCCGAATACTTCGGGATCAACATCCTGGGGTCGGGGTGCGGAGAGGTGTGTCGGGCGTTCTCGCGACGCGGGCAGGATCGCTTCGCCGGTGTGGCGTGGAAACCATCCGAGCGGGGCGTGCCCCTCCTCGAGGACGCGATCGTCACGGTGGAGTGCTCGCCGCACCGAGTCGACCGCATCGGCGACCACCTACAGGTGGTGGGCGAAGTAGAAGACCTGATTCAGCAGAGCATCGACGAACCGTTGATCTTTCTGCGGGGCGGTTTCGTCGACATGTCAGCGATCGCGGGACGGGCGGTGGATGCGTGATCTCCGAACACGTCGAGATTCAGCTCGAACCGGGAGCCGGCAGGGATCTCGAGGCAGCATTCGACGAGATCCGGGCGTTGCTTCTGGCAGCGCCCGGATGCACGGAGGCCACTCTGTCCCGGAGTGTGGATCGAGCCGAGACGTATCTCCTTCGGGCGCTGTGGAACCGGCTCGAGGATCACACGGAGGTATTCGCCGTGTCGCCTGCCGGAACGCGCGTCCGCAAGCTGATCCAGCCGCTGTGCTCCGCCGCACCACGGGTTACCCACTACGAGCACTGAAGTCGTCACGTCGTCGTGGCGATCCCGTGTCGCCACGAGGCATACGCGAAAGCTATTACTGGGGCGACAGATTTATATTTGCCGAATAGACCGATGGGGTCGACACTGTTGTGTAGGACATAGCGACCGCCCCCCACTAGCCCTGGACGCAACGGTTCGCAACCACCCCGACCCACGAAGGATTCTCGTCATGATCGAGGTCAAAATAGATTTCGCGCGGTGTGACGCCAACGGCACCTGCGCCGCCCTCATGCCCGACGTGTTCCAGATCGCCGACAACGGACTTCTCGAGCAGCTCGCGACGACCGTGGCGGACGATCGGGACCAGGACCTCGACGAGGTCATCCTCTGCTGCCCGATGGGGGCGATCTCGCGCGCATGAGCACACTCCACGCATTCGATCCCTTTGCACCCGACTCGCCCACCCACATTGGTGGCGCCGCGGACGGCGCGTCGCTCGTACAAGGCGACTACGGATACGCCGTCCTCGACTTCGACCTTGCGACAAAGGTTCTGCGGGACAACCGCTTCACCAATGCCGCACTGACCTTGATGGAGCAGTTCGGCATCACCGACGGACCCGTCCACGATTTCCGTGCCAAGAGTCTGATCATGGCTGAAGGCCCCCGCCACATGCGGCTCCGTACCCCGTTGGCGCGATTCATGGGACCCACGACGGTAGAGGACATCCGCACAGTCCTGCGCGGCATCATCGAAGACATCGATCCGGGAAAGGGCGCCACAGGACCCGTCGATTTCCACGCCGCCGTCGACCAGAAGATCCCCGCGAGGGTGTACTGCCATCTGGCGGGCGCACCGGCCGAGGACGCCCCCGTCGTGGCCAGTCTGTCGGCGCGGACACTCGCTCTCCTACAGCGCGATCCGAGTCTCACCGCGTCGATCCTGGAGGCGTACGACGAGTTGTTCGCCTACCTTGACGGCCTGATCACGCGCAAGCGACAGGCCGGACTCGGTGACGACATGCTGTCCTTCCTCATCCGTCAGAGTGACGAAGGAAAGCTGACCGATGATGAACTGCTCAGCGAAGCGACAGCGATGCTCGAGGCCAGTTCCGTGAACACGGCGCATCAGACCGGTCTCGTGGTGTGGACGCTGCTCCGCGACAGGGCGGCGTGGGCAAGGCTGATCGAGGACCAGTCGCTGATCCCCGCCGCCGTTGTCGAGGCGTGCAGGCTGTACCCCCGCCCCGGCATCGTCAGCAAGATCGCGTCGATTGACATCGAACTCGACGGCACGACCATTCCCGCCGGGTCCGACGTGCATGTCGCCGTCTGGTCGGCGAACCGTGATCCGAAGCGCTTCGAGCAGCCCGACGCGTTCGACCTCGACCGAGAGCGGAACCAGCCCTTGACATTCAGCACCGGCCTGCACGGATGCCTGGGTCAGAGTCTGGCGAAGGTAGAGATGGAGGAAGTGGTGCGCTACCTTGCGGACCGCTACCCCAACGCCGTCGTCGTAGACGGCGGGACCGATATCGGACACGCCGGTGGCAGGTGGCTGGTCGGATCCCTCGCCGTGGACCTCGACCCCTCGACGACGGCGGCAATGTCGTGACCAACGACTTCCCGTCGCTGACCGAGCAGCTCGCCGCGTTCTGGACTCGAACCCGCTATGACGATCTGCCGCACGATGTCGTCGCCGGAATCAAGGACCACATCCTCGACACTCTCGCCGTTGCACTGGTGGGCACGACGAAGCCCGAAGTACGGAGAGTCACCGACGCGCTGTCGCGTTTCTCGGCCGGCGACGACGGCAGCCTGGTGTGGGGAACCGGTACACGCCTCGCCCCGGCGCAGGCAGCGCTGGTCAACGGAACATCCGCTCATGCACGGGACTTCGACGACGGAGGTGGCCCCGGCCACGCCGGGTCGACCGTGCTACCCGCGGCGCTCGCGGTAGCCGAAAGGACCGGGAGTACCGGTCGGGAGCTCATCGCCGCCACGGTCGCCGGCTACGACGTCGGGTACCGAACCCTGCAGGCGGTCGGTGGATTCGGGGCGCACACGGATCGGGGATGGCATTCCAGCGGTACGATGGGCAGCTTCGCTGCCGCAGCCGCGGCGGCGAAATGCCTGGGGGCGGACGAGAATGCTTTCGCCGACGCGCTCGGCATCGCCGGATCGTTCACCGGTGGCGTGTGGGCGTTCATCGACGACGGTGCCTTGACCAAGCGTCTGCATCCCGGGAAGGCCGGTGAGACGGGTGTCGACGCCGCGGTGCTGGCAGCCGGGGGCATCACCGGTCCCCGGCGAATATTCGAGGCGAAGTGGGGCGGTCTCTACTCTGTTCTCGCCGGCGGAACCGGGCATTCCAGTCGGGCTTTGCAGGGGCTGGGAACCGACTTCAACGTCGCGTCGTCCTATCTCAAGCCCTACGCGTGTTGCCGCGGCTGTCATTCGAGCGTCGACGTGGTGAAGGATCTGATGTCGGCGAGGGGGCTGACGCCGGAAGATGTGTCCTCCGTAGTGATCACTGCGGGCACGACCGCGGTGAATATGCTGTCGGTGTACCCGATCGATACGGTGTTCGACGCCCAGTTCAGCCTTCCCTACGCGGTGAGCCTCGCGCTGTGCGGACGCGCTCTGGGCCTCGACGACTACGACCCGCCGCGGCTGAACGATCCGCGGATCGCGGCGACATTCGACAAGGTCTCCATGCGCGTCAACGACTCCATCGACATCGAAGACGGCCCCCGGCTGGATATCGAGTTGACCAACGGTGAATCCCTCGTGCTCGAGGCCGGCAACCCGACTTATGCCCGTGGGTCCGCGCACAATCCGATGACACACGACGAGGTGGTCGCGAAGGCAACGCTCTTGCTCGAACCGCTCGGAGGCGACATCGCCGCCCGGCTCGTGTCCGCCGTCGAATTTCTCGACGACGCGCCCAATCTTTCCGAACTGCTGTCCGTTCTCGCCGCCGAAAGGGTGCCGACACCATGACTTCCCCAGAAAAGATCGAACGCACGGAGGTCATCTCGGCCGAACCGATCGAGGCGATGGCGGCCCTGCTGGACATCGACGTGCCCCACGCGATCGGTGACGAGGTGCCACCGATCTGGCATTGGCTCCACCTGCTTCCCCGCGACGCCGAGAGCGACCTCGGTGAGGACGGCCACTCCATGGTCGGAATCCCCGCGCCCCCCGGCGTCGGGCGTCGCCGGATGTTCGGCGGTGGCCGCGTCACCACCTTCGGTAGCCTGCGTATCGGCGAGCCGGCTACCAAGGTGACGTCCATCGCCAAGTCCGTGGACAAGGTGGGACGCACCGGCGCCTTGACACTGGTCACCGTTCTTCAGGAGATCACGCAGGCCGGTGAACTGATCATCCGCGAAGAGCAGGACATCGTGTACCGCGAGGGCGGATCGACTCCGCTTCCCACGCCCGCTCCGGCGACCGACACGATCGACGGCCCGACGCTGTCCCTCGCCGTCGACGAAAAACTACTGTTCCGCTTCTCGGCGCTGACCTACAACGCGCATCGCATTCACTATGATCTCGACTGGTGCCGTCGAGAGGGCTACGACGGACTGGTGATTCATGGACCGTTGCTGGCCTTCATGATGGCCGAGCACATGCGACGGCAGGAATTGTCGTTGCAGGGTAAAACATTCGGCTACCGCCTGGTGTCGCCGATGACGCGCCCGCAGACGTTCACCGTGGTCCCGCAGGCCGAGGGCTTGGCACACGGCGCCGAAGCACGCAGCGCCGCCGGCATCGTGTGCGCCACCAGCACGGTGACCGGAAGCTGACCGCCATGTCCACCACAACGGACGTCCTCATCGTCGGGGGATCGGTGGCGGCAATCCGAGCGGCCGAAACTGTTGCTCGTCGTGCACCTGACCTCACCGTCACCATTGTCAGCGACGAAGCACACGCCCCGTACGAGCGGCCTCCACTGTCGAAGGTGGGGCTCGGTGACAACCTGGATCTCGAGACCCTGACATATCCATCCGTGGCGGATCTGCACGCACGTGGGGTGGAGTTCGCTCTCGACACGCGTGCCACCGCGCTGGATGTGAACGGCCGCCGCGTTGTCACGTCGAACGGCGACATCGAGTACGGCGCCGTCGTCGTCACCACCGGGTGCGAACCCATCTTCCCGGACATGTTCCGCGGACTACCGGATGTGTTCACGCTCAGGCGGTACTCCGACGCGGAAGCTCTGCGTGCCGCGGTGTCCGACCGCACCACCTCGGTGGCTGTGATCGGCGCCGGTTTCATCGGCGGAGAGTTCGCGTCCACCCTGGCCAAGGACGGCCGGGACGTCACCATTGTGGACCTCGCGGAGAAACCCCTCGGGCGCTTCGGTGCTCAGGCTGCGGCCGTGTACGCAGACCTGCACCGGGATTCGGGTGTGACATTGCGCCTCGGTGACGCGGTCGTCGGCGTCGGCGTCGAGAACAGTGCGGCTGGCCGCGTGCTTCGCCTCGCCGATGGGGACACCGTAGCGGCCGACGTCATCCTCGTCGGCATCGGTGTGCGCCCGTCGACCGAATGGCTCGACAATTCCGGAGTAACCTTGAACAACGGTGTCGTGTGCGACGCGCACCTGCGGGCGGCGGATCGTGTGTACGCGGCCGGTGACGTGGTGTGCTGGCCGAACGGCCGGTTCGGTACCTCGATGCGAGTCGAGCACTGGACCAACGCCGCGGAACAGGGACGTGTCGCGGGAACCAATGCTGCCAATGCGGTGTCCGGTCTGCCGCCCGTGGAATGCGCCACGGTTCCCTACTTCTGGTCGGATCAACATGGTGTCCGCATTCAGTTCTCGGGATATCTGACCGGCGCCGAGGACATCGTCGAGAGCAGGACGCCGGGCGGCTCGATATTCGTATACAAGCTCGGAGAGACAGTGACCGGAGTGCTGGCATTCGAACGTCGCGCCGAATTCGTCAAACTTCGAGGGATGCTGCGACACGAAACTCCCTGGGATGCAGTTCAGGACATGCTCCCCGTCGGATCTTCACTCGTCTGATCCGGGTTTGCGGGGTCGGCAAGGTCGAGCGTCCGGAGAACGTCGAAGAACCGCTCGGCGACGGGTGTGATGACGCCGTCGCGGCGCCTCACCACGCCGAGTGGTAGATCTGGCCATCCTCCTTCGACGGGAACTTGTGCCACACCGGGATGCTGTTCGGCCAGCTCTCGGCTGAGGACGGACACCCCGACACCGGCAGTGACGAGGCTGG
Source organism: Rhodococcus sp. NPDC019647 (assembly GCF_044389235.1). Classification (NCBI taxonomy): domain Bacteria; kingdom Bacillati; phylum Actinomycetota; class Actinomycetes; order Mycobacteriales; family Nocardiaceae; genus Rhodococcus; species Rhodococcus sp. NPDC019647. The sequence goes on from NZ_JBIRXS010000008.1 coordinate 129,916, forward strand.
CGGCCGTTTCCACGGTCGGCACCGACACCACCGACGCCGGGCTTCCTCCTGCTGCCGCGAAGCGGTCGTCGAGCAACCGGGACAAGCTCCGTGCACCCGGTAGCCGTGACGGAAGGACCCACCGTTCGCGTCGGAGGTCGGACAGGTGCACTCGGTCCTGCGTTGCGAGCCATGACGAGTGCGGCACGACAAGAGTCAGCGACGAGTGGGCGATGATCGTCGTGGAGAACGCGACATCGTTGACACTCGGCAGCGGCTCCTCGACGAGAACGGGGACGACAGTGAGGTCGAGGAGGCCGTTCGACAAATTACCCAGCAGCACTTGGGGATTGGCATCGGTCAGGTGCAGAGTGACGCGCGGGTGTTCGGAGAGGAAGGCGGCAACGGCGGCACCGACGATGCGCCACATCCCTATCGGCTCCGCGCCGATCCGAAGATCACCTTCGAGGCCCTGTCCCATCGACCGAAGGGCGGCGGTGATTCTGTGTTCCTCGGCGACGAGGCGCCGGCCGGCGCTCTGCAGATAGCGGCCGGCATCGGTCAGGGCGATGCCGCGAGGGTGCCGGTCCAGCAGGCGAACGCCGAGTTCGTTCTCCAGCTTCGTCATTGCGCTGCTGAGAGGAGGTTGCGAGAGATGCAGAATGCGTGCCGCCTCGGTGATGGACCCGGCCTCCGCCACGGCCAGAAAGTACTTGACGCTCCGGATGTCCATGCGCCGAGTGTATGGCAACGGTGCCGCATTGGTATTGGCCTTCCGAGGCCGAGTGAAGGATTGTAAATACCGGAGCGATAACTCGAAGTTGTCGTGAACGCAGTACGGAGGAATCGTGCACACAGAGCAGCAGGTGACAGTCGTCGGAGCCGGACCGGCCGGTTTGCTGATCGCACTGGGTTTGGCTCAGCAGGGAATCAGCGTATCGGTGGTCGAGCGTGCAGCGGCGTTGCAGGACACGCCGCGGGCGATCGTCTACCACTGGTCGACCCTGGACGGCCTGACACGACTCGGCTTGTTCGAGAAGGCAAGTAAGGCAGGCTTCCTCAAGCAGGACTATGCGTATCGGGTTCGAGACACCGGAGAGATCATCCCGTACGGACTGGCTGCCCTGAACGGCAGAGTCCGGCTGCCGTACAACCTCCATCTGGGGCAGGGTGCGCTGGCCAAGGTTATCCTCGAGGAACTCGACACGCTCGACAACGCACGGGTGCTGTGGGGCCACGAGGTCACTGGCATCCATCAGGACGAGTCCGACGTGACAGTCTCCGTGCGCGGAGCGGACGGAGACACGGTTCTGCGGTCGCAGTGGCTGGTCGGAGCGGACGGCGCAAGCTCGACCGTGCGTCGCACGCTCGACCTGGACTTCGAAGGTATGACCTGGCCCGAACGCTTCGTGGCCACGAATGTCCGCTTCCCGGACGACCGCGCCGGCTGGGCCCAGTCCACGTTCTACGTCGACGACGTCTACGGGGCCATTATCGCGAAGATCGACGAGTCCGGTGATCACGGAATGTGGCGTTACACCTATATGGAGGATGCCTCGCTTCCCGCCGACTCCATCGATGAACGCATGCCGCGGTTCCTGTCCGCCGTGTTCGGACCCGACGTGGCTGCCCGGACCGAGGTGGTCGCGTCGTCGCCGTATCGGATGCACCAGCGTTCCGCGTCCTCGTTCCGGGTGGGCAGGGTGCTTCTCGCCGGTGACGCCGCGCACGCAACCAATCCGACGGGCGGGCTCGGGCTGACCATGGGCTTGTTCGATTCGTACGCGCTCATCGAGTGTCTCGGGGCTGTGGCGCAGCGCCGCGCCGACGAGAAGGTGCTGACCGCATACGCAGACCAGCGTCGGGCCGCATTCGTCGAGAAGGCAAGTCCGCGCGCGTCGGCGAACAAGAAGCTGCTCTTTCACTCGTCGGATCCGGTCAAGCGCGATCACGACCTCGAGATGTTCCGGCGCATGTCCCGTGACCCGGAATTCGCCGCGGAAGTTCTCTATTTCACCAAGACGCTCGAAAGTCCGTCTCTGCTCTCCTCCGTGTAGGAGGCGTCACCTCGGACGCTACTCGAAACGAAAGAACAAGCATATGAATCCCCTCGATGGGCTCACGGTCGTGTCGTTGGAGCAGGCGGTGGCCGCCCCCTTCGCCACTCGACAATTGGCCGACCTCGGCGCCCGTGTCATCAAGATCGAACGACCGGTCGTCGGCGATTTCGCGCGAGGCTACGATGAGACCGTCAACGGTCTTGCCAGTCATTTCGTGTGGTTGAACCGATCCAAAGAGTCTGTGGCCCTGGATCTCAAGAGTGAGCAGGGCAGAGAAGTGGTGCAGGCCCTGGTCGACCGGGCCGACGTCTTCGTTCAGAATCTGGCCCCCGGGGCGGCGGATCGGCTGGGCTTGGGCGCCGAGGAACTCCGTGCCCGGAATCCGCGGTTGATCCACGTTTCCATCTCGGGGTACGGAACCGGTGGGCCGTACTCGGCGAAGAAGGCGTACGACCTGCTCGTTCAGTGCGAGGCCGGCCTGGTATCCATCACCGGTACCGAGGACGAACCGTCCAAGGTCGGTATCTCCATCGCTGATATCGCCTCGGGGATGTACGCGTACTCGGGTGTGCTCACTGCCGTGATCAAACGGGAGCGGACCGGTGAGGGCGCCACGATCGAGGTGTCGATGCTCGAAGCGTTGTCGGAATGGATGGGCTTTCCGCTGAACTACGCGATGTACGGCGGGGCGTCCCCCTCCCGAACGGGGGCCCGGCATGCGGCGATCGCTCCATACGGTCCCTTCACGTGCGGCGACGGCGAACAGGTCTTCCTTGGTATTCAGAACGAACGGGAATGGGCGACGTTCTGCACCTTCCTCGGATCGCCGGAGCTGGCGCGAGACGAGCGCTTCGTGCGCAACTCCCTGCGTGTCGAGCACAACGCGGAGTTGCGCGCCGTAATCGAGGGGGTCTTCCACGCCTTCACAGCCGAGCGGGTGGCCGAGCTACTGGAAGTGTCGGGAATCGCCAACGCTCTGCTGCGCACCATGGACGGTCTCGCGGAGCATCCGCAGCTCGAAGCGCGGGGCAGGTGGCGGACCTACCAGTCGCCGGTCGGGGAGCTGCGCGCCCTGATTCCGCCCGTCACCATGTCCGATTCGACCCCCGTCATGGGGCCGATCCCGGACGTTGGGCAGCACACCGAGGCAATTCTGGCGGAATTCGGGATCGCACCCGAATCCACGGTCCTGGCGGGGTTCTGACCGTGTCGACAAGTGTCTCCACGCTCGCCGAGACCACGGCGCGAGTGCAGGAGGCCACGACGTTTCTGTTCGTTCCTGGGAACCGCAGCGACCGGTTCGATAAGGCGCTCGCCACCGGGGCGGACGTCATAGTCCTCGATCTCGAGGACGCGGTGGCACGAGGAGACAAGGCCACAGCGCGAACCGAGGTCGTTCGGTGGTTGTCCGAGGGCGGACGCGCATGCGTGCGCGTGAACTCGGTGGGCGACCCCGAGCACATCGGTGACGTGGATGCCCTGTCGGATCTGCCGGGACTCACCGCTGTCATGGTCCCCAAGGCGGACGATTCCGTCCGGTATATCGATCTCCGCCAGCGACTCCGGTGCCCCGTCATCGCGCTGATTGAATCCGCGGTCGGTGTGGACCGGTCGGGAATGATTGCCGCCGACCCGGGCGTCGCGCGGCTGGCGTTCGGCCATCTGGACTACGCCGTGGATCTCGGCGCGGAACCAACGCGTATCGCGATGCTCCACGCTCGGTCACAACTGGTGCTCGCGTCACGAGTGGCGAACAAGCCGGGACCGGTGGACGGGGTGACGACGGCACTGAACGACGGTGCGGTTCTCGCCGACGAACTCCGCCATGCCATCGAACTGGGTATGGCCGGGAAGCTGCTGATCCACCCTTCACAGGTTGCGCCGAGCCGTCTGGCCTTCCACCCCAGCGATATCGCCGTCGCTCACGCACAGAAGATCGTAGACGCCGCTGCGTCGGGTGCGGCGGTGCGCGTGGACGGCTTCATGGTCGACGCGCCGGTGTTGGCCCGCGCCCACGCGGTTCTGCGCGCTGCGGGCGTCCTGACCCCCACGTCGACTGAGACGATGCTGGTCGGTACGACGCCGGTCAGTACGACATAGACAGGATTTGGTCGCGGTTGTAGAGGAGATGCGGATGCTGCTCGCGCAGATGGTGCTGAACCTCGTCGACCAGAAGGTCGGCGGTGAGCCCTTCCATGAGCTCCCCACACGGACATTGCACGTAACGTCTTCTCTCAGCCGTCATGTCTCGACAATAACCGGCGGTCAGGTCTCGGTGTGTCCTCCCATATCGCTCAACCAGCGACAATGCGTCCAGAGTATGAGGACGGGGAAAATCCTGGCATTGCGATGACGGGCACGTCAGCACAGGATCGACAGTGATCGGGATCTCACCGGTGCAGGCGACGAGCCGACACCGAAGTTCGGGATCACGCTTGACCTCGCAGCAAGGAGAACTTATGTCCATCACCGTCGACCGGCCGAGCAACCTCGACCGCACCCGCTTCTTCATCGACGGCACCTGGATCGACCCGGTCCGCACAGAACTCCGGGACCAGATCGAGGCTGCCACCGGCGAGCGCATCGGGGTGGCCGCGCTCGGGAGCGAGGCCGACATCGACGCAGCCGTTCGCGCCGCCTGCCGGGCCCTGGACGAGGGCCCCTGGGGCCGAACGACTCCCGCCGAGCGCGCCACCGTGCTCCGGGCATTCGCCGACGCTCTCGACGCCCGCGCGAGTGATACGGCTGCGCTCGTCAGCCGCGAAAACGGGATGATTCTCGGGTTGTCGCAGGCACTGAACGGGGGAGCCCCGGGGGCTCTCCTGCGCATGTACGCGGACATCGTCGAGAACCTGCCGCTCGAATCGGTTCGCCCGAGCCAGGCCGGATCCACCATCGTCCGCCGCCTGCCCGTGGGCGTCGTCGGCGCCATCGCCCCGTGGAACTTCCCACAGGCCCTGGCAATGTTCAAGATCGCGCCGGCCCTCGCTGCCGGGTGCACCGTCGTTCTGAAGCCCTCACCGGAAACCGCCTTGGACTCCTATGTTTTCGCCGACGCGGCCCAGGAGGCCGGTGTGCCGGCCGGAGTCCTCAACATCGTTCTCGGCGACCGCGACGCCGGCGCCGCACTGGTCTCGCACCCGCTCGTGGACAAGATCGCGTTCACCGGGTCCACCGAGGCAGGCCGCATCATCGGCCAGGAGTGCGGCCGCTTGCTCCGTCGTTCCACTCTGGAACTGGGCGGAAAGTCCGCGGCGATCGTGCTGGAGGACGCGAACATCGAGACGTTCCTCGCCGGATTGGACAACGCGTCGTTCCTGAACAACAGCCAGACCTGTACCACGCAGTCACGAATATTGATTGCCCGCTCCCGCTACGACGAGGTCGTGAATGCAGTCGCGAGCTTTGCCGATTCCTACACTCTGGGTGACCCGCTGGATCCGTCGGTGACCATGGGGCCGATGGCGACAAGCACCCACCGGGACAAGGTGCTCGGCTACGTGGAGATCGCGAAGAATTCGAACGCGCGCTTGGTGACGGGGGGTGGTCGGCCTGACGGTCTCGATCAAGGGTGGTTCGTGCAGCCCACGGTGTTCGCCGACGTCGATAACTCCGACCGCCTGGCGCGCGAAGAGGTGTTCGGCCCGGTCATGGCTTTGATCCCATTCGAGGGAGACGACGATGCGGTCCGAATGGCGAACGACAGCAATTACGGCCTCGGAGGATCCGTGTGGAGCGCGGACGAGGATCGGGCCCTGGGGGTGGCTCGCCGGGTCCGCACCGGCACGATCGGCCTGAACTACTACACCCTCGACCTCGGCGCACCGTTCGGAGGGTTCAAGGACTCCGGGCTCGGACGCGAACTCGGTCCCGAGGGCATCGATCCCTACCTCGAGTACCAATCCGTGTACGCCTCGACCCGCTACCTCGAGTCGTGACCACACCGGCCGGGTCTGCCCGGAACACAACGGCGTCCAGCCCCGCCGAGGTCGTCGCCGCGTACTTCGCCGGTGTCGCCGCAGGCGACGCCACCGCGGTGGCGGACCTCTTCGCCACGGATGCCGTGCTGCACAACGCAGCCGGCACGCTCTCGGGTGCGGACGCAATCAGACGCATGTACGACGGCGGATTGAAGGCAGGGAAGATGATTCCCTCGCCCGGCAAGCTCGTCGTCGACGGCGACAACGTGGCAGTGGAGATCGACCTGAATGCCAACGGTTCGCAGGTCGTGCTGGGAGATTTCTTCACCGTCCGAAACGGCAAGATCACTCGACTCGCGATCTACAGTCTCACCCCGAACGGTGGTCGCCTGCTCGAGGACGTGGGTGTCGATCCGTCCAGCCGCCGTTCGTAACCGGTGGCGACGACCCGGTCTGTCGACACCACCACACCAAGCATCAACGATTACAGGGAGCATCATGAAGGTCGCAGTTTTCGGTCCGAATCGACGAGTCGGCGTTGTCGTCGGCGATGACGTCGTCGACGTCAACGGCGCGTACACCAAATATCTCACCGAGCGCACGGACAGCGTGCGTCCGGCGGCGCGGGCAGCCCACGAGGTGCCGGCCGATCTGAATTCCTTCATCGAGCAGGGGGATGCCGCGCTCGCCGGTGCACGCGCGGCACTCGACTTCCTGTCGGAGAGCAGCGTCGACATGGGGGTCGACGGTGAACAACTGGTGTTCCCCCTGGACGCAGTCACGCTGCACGCGCCGATCGAAGGCCAGTCACGAATCTTCGCGGCACTGGCCAACTTCGCCGACCATATGCAGGCCGCTGCCGACAACACTTCCAACGGGAGCGACAAGTCCACCCTCGACCGGCTGGTGTCCGGTGGTCCGAAATACTTCATCAAGGACCCGCGCGTCGTCTCTGCCGACGGTGACGACCTGACCTACCCGCGCCGGACCAACCTGCTCGACTACGAGGCAGAAGTGGCCGTCGTGATCGGAAAGCGCGCGAAGGACATCGCGGCCGACGACTTCGGTGCGTACATCTGGGGTTACACGCTGGTCAACGACTGGTCCATCAGGGACAACGTCTCATTCGGACCGGACTTCCAATACTCGAAGAACTTCGACGGCGCCGCAACGGTGGGTCCGTGGATCGTCGTCGACGAGGGTTTGGATCCGCAGGACATCCCGGTGGAAGCGCGCATCAACGGCGAGGTTCGGCAAAGCGGGAACACCAAGTCGATGATCCACAGCTTCGCGTCGCTCGGTGAGTATCTGTCCAGGGACTCCACGCTGTTCCCCGGCGATCTGATCAGCGGTGGCACCCCCAAGGGTACGGCCGTGGATTCCAGCACCCGCGACGCCGAGGGCAAGTTCGCAGACGATTCGCTCTTCCTGAACCCAGGTGACGTCGTGGAGATCAGCTCCACCGCACTGGGCTCCATCACCAACACGATCGCCGGAACGCGCGGAGGGCAGAAGTAGTCATGGCCGCGAAAAAATTCTCGGTCGGTGGTGTCTCGTACGACCGGCCATTCAAAATTCGTCGTCTCAACCATTTCGGTATCAGCGTCACCGATACCGGCGAAGCGGTCCGATTCTACCGTGACGTCCTCGGGTTCGTGGTCGCGGACATGCTCGATCTGCAGAAGTACGATCCCGGTGTGTGGTTGGACGGGCTGTCCGACACCAGGATCTACTTCCTGCGGCACAACAGTGACCACCACACGCTGGTACTGATGCCCCGTCCGTGGGTGGACAAGAACGACAACCCGGCTCGGGACGACATTACGGTCAACCAGATCACCTGGCAGGTGGGTTCATTGCGCGAGGTGGTGCAGGCCCGGTTGTGGCTCGAGGAGCAAGGCTCCACGATCGAGCGGTACGGCCGCGACCCGGGTTCCAACTGGCACACCTACTTTCCGGATCCCACCGGTCACACCAACGAGCTCGAGTACGGTATCGAGCAGGTGGGCTGGGACGGCGTCAGCAAGCCCGAAGTGATGTGGCCGTGGGCAAACGAGCATCCCGAGCTACCCACCAAGTCGGAGGCGAGCGAGCTCGAGGAGGCCGAGGCGAAGGGTATCGACCTCACCTCGGGACACCGTTGGGTCGACACGCTGCCCAAGACTTACGACGTCGGCGGAGTGTTGCTCTCCCGTCCGTTCAAGCCGGTCCGCATCGGTCCGGTCAGCATCTTCGTCGCCGACCTCGATGCGGCAGAACACTTCTACATCGAGACGCTCGGACTGGTGAAGAGCGAGGAGTCGACCGTCGAGGGTCACCGCGTGCTCTTCCTGCGCGCCAACACCGAACACCACAGCATCGCGCTCTTCCCGCTCGAGGTCCGGAGTGCACTGGGACTGAGCGACAGCACGACACTGCTGTCCTTCGGCGTCCAGTTGGGTTCCTACGAGCAGTTGCGGGACGCGAAGACCTTCCTCGAAGAACGCGGCGTCAAGCTGATCGATCTACCGCAAGAAATTCACCCCGGCATCGACTACGCCATCCACGCGGTCGCGCCGGACGGGCACGTGATGCAGCTCTACTACTACATGGAGCAGGTCGGGTGGGACGGCACCGTGCGCTCACCCGACAACCGACGCCGCGTCGAACCCGGAGTCTGGCCCGAGACGCTCGAACCCATGTCCGATACCTATGGCGGCGAAACGTTCTGGGGACCGCTCGGATGACGACGAATCCGACGATCACCATTCATCGTCACCACGAAGTGAGGAAAGTACTTGCCTGAGCACAACACCGAGAGGCGAGTCGCAGCGGTCACCGGCGCAGCGCAAGGACTCGGCGCCGACATCGCGCAGCACCTCGCCGAAGACGGATTCTCCGTTGTCCTTCTGGACATCCAGAAGGACGGGCTCGAGATATCGAAAAAACAGATCGAGAGCGTCGTATCCGGCATTGAGCTGCTCACGCTCGTGGTCGACCTGGCGGACGAGGCGGCCGTCGTCGCTGCGTTCGCTGAGATCGACCAGCGGTTCGGCCGTCTCGACGCATTGGTCAACACCGCCGGAGGTAGCGGAACGGATCCGGTGCGCTCGCTCGACGACCTCAGCGTTGATGTCTGGCGTCGGGTACTCGACAACAACGTCACCAGCGCGTTCCTCTGCAGCAGACAGGCAGTATCCCTGATGCTGCGACACGGCTACGGTCGAATCGTGAACTTCTCGTCGGCGGTCGCCAACGGCCTGGCGGGTCCCTCGGGCACCGTCGGTGCCCGGTTGCCGTACGCCGCATCGAAGGCTGCGATCAACGGCTTCACGAAGCAGTTGGCGAAAGACCTCGGTACCACGGGCATCACCGTCAATGCAGTGTCGCCCGGTCTGGTGCTGCCGACCGCGGGCCGGGTGCGGACGATCTTCGAGGCGCTCCCGGACGACGTGCAGGATGTGACACGCACGGCCATCCCGTTGGGTCGCACCGGAACCGGGACCGAGATCGCGGCTGCGGTCGGATACCTGGTGTCCGAACACGCCGGCTTCACGTCGGGCTGCATCCTCGCGGTGGACGGAGCTGCATCATGAGTGACGTACTCGGCATTCCTGTCGTGTTCGTTCCGGCGCTCGGGTCGGACGCCCGCCTGTGGCGACCGGTAGCCGACATCCTCGGCGACAAGGTCTCGAGTGTCGTGGTGCGCGCGGACGGCAGTTCGATCGAGGCCATGGCCGATCGCGTGCTCGAGCAGACTCCGCAGGACTTCTTCCTCGTGGGCAATTCCATGGGCGGGTACGTTTCGCTCGAGATCGCGCTCCGGAGGACCGGTCGCGTGCGAGGCCTGGCACTCCTGAACTCGTCCGCAATCGCCGCCGATTCCGATCGACGCGCAAATTCCCGCCGCCTCGTCGAGAAAGTACGAGCAGGGGAATTCGACCAAGCAGTGACGATGATTTCGGACGCTGTAGCCCCGCAGCGGCCCGATGTCGCCGAACTCGCGGCCACGATGGCCCGCGATCTCGGTGACGAGGTGTTCATCGCACAGCAGACGGCGGTGTCGAATCGACGCGATCGACGCGTCGAACTGGCCACGCTCGACGTGCCCACGCTGGTAATCGCGGGTGAGCACGACACGATCACCCCGGTCGCGCTCGGATCCGAGGTCGCCGACTCGGTGCCGGGTGCGGAACTGGTCGTCCTCCCCGGGGTCGGTCACCTTTCGACGCTCGAAGCGCCCGGCGCCGTGGCTTCACACCTGCTGTCCTGGCTGTCGCGCCAGGTCATCTCTTCGAGGATACGACTGTGATCGAGTTCGACCACTCGACACTCGGGCAACGGGTACTCTTCGCCCGCGGGCGGGCGGTGGACAACATCGCCGCTGCCGTGGGGGACCTGTCCGCGTCGCGCGTTCTGCTCATCGCTGATTCGTTCGTGTCTGGCCTCGCTGACGAGGTGGCTCACCGAGTGCCGGTCGTGGCACGCATCGACGACGTCATCCAGCACGTGCCGGTGGAGAACGGCAGTACTGCTGTCGATCTCGCTCGTTCGGAGGGTGTCGACGCGGTCGTGTGCATCGGGGGTGGTTCGTCGACGGGGCTTGCCAAGTTTGTCGCCCGTGACACGGAAATTCCGATCGTTGCGGTTCCCACCACGTTCGCCGGCTCGGAAGCGACCGACGTGTGGGGACAGACGAACGGCGACCGTAAGACCACGGGATCCGATCCGAAGGTCCTGCCCCGGATCGTGGTCTACGACGTCGATCTCTTCGTCTCGCTGCCTTCCCGACTAGCGGTTGCATCCGGGCTCAACGCCGTCGCCCATGCGGTGGACGCATTCTGGGCACCGCGAGCCGACCCGATCGACACGGCACTCGCCACCGAGGGCCTCCGCGCGCTCATTCCCGGCTTGCGAGCGATGTCGGAAAACCCCAACGATCTCGATGCGCGCGAAGCCACGCTCTACGGGGCCTACCTCGCGGCCGTTGCGTTCGCGTCGGCGGGCAGCGGGCTGCATCACAAGATCTGCCACGTTCTGGGCGGTGCATACGGGCTTTCACACGCCGACACGCATGCCGTGGTGCTGCCCTACGTGGTGGACTTCAACGGCCCAGCCGCGCCGAACGCTGCACACCGGGTGTCCGACGCGCTCGGTGGCGCGCCGGCCGCCCGCGGCCTCTACGAACTCCGGCGGGATCTGGGTGTCGTCGATTCCCTCGCAGAGCTGGGCATGCCCGAGCACGGGATAGACACCGCCGCGGAGCGCATACTCGCAGCGGTTCCTGCATCGAACCCGCGGCCCGTCGCCCTCGATGATCTGCGTATTCTTCTCGCCGCCGCGTGGGCGGGCGAACCGATCGACGAACAGGACCGAGCATGACGACCCCGCAGGAGCGAGCGAACCCGTCGACTGACCAGGCCGCCCGTGAGCAGGCACTGGTCGACACCGTCCTGGCGTCGTTCGACGAATCGCCGAATACCCGGCTGAAAGAGATCATGAAAGCGGTAGTTCAGCACCTTCACGCCGCAGCCCGGGAAGTGAGACTCACTGAGGCCGAATGGAACACTATGATCGCGCTCCTCACCGAAACGGGACAAAGGTGTACCGACACCCGGCAGGAGTTCATCCTGCTGTCCGACGTGCTCGGCCTGTCCATGCAGGTGATCGGAATGAACAACCCGTCGATCGCGAATGCCACCGAGGCGACGGTGTTCGGCCCGTTCTTCGTGGAAGGCTCACCCAGGATCGAACTCGGCCAGGACATGTCGTTCGGCGCTTCGGGGGAGCCGTGCTGGGTGACCGGGGGTGTGCGCGATATTCACGGCAACCCCGTTCCCGGCGCCCGTATCGAGGTGTGGGAGGCGGACGAGGACGGGCAGTACGACGTGCAGTACGGAGACGATCGCGTCGCCGCTCGTGCGCATTTCTTCGCGGACGGCAACGGCGAATTCCGGTTCTGGGGTCTGACTCCGACTCCCTACCCGATCCCGCACGATGGTCCGGTGGGGCGGATGCTGGCGGCGGTCGGTCGCTCGCCGATGCGGGCCAGCCACCTGCACTTCATGGTGACCGCGCCGGAGTATCGGCGCTTGGTGACCCACATCTTCGTCGACGGTGACGAAATCGGTTGGAGGGATGCCGTGTTCGGGGTCAAGCAGTCGCTCATCAAAACGTTCGAGCGGCACCCCTCGGGGCCCACACCGGACGGGCGCGCGGTGAGCGGTCCGTGGAGCGAGGTTGCGTTCGACATAGTCCTCGCCCCCGACGTATGACGGTGAGATCACTCGTCCCCTCGATCGATGCGCGAGGTGGCGAAGTGGCCCGTCAAGAATTCCAGAAATGCTTTCGCCGCACTCCCCGTCGGCCCGGAACCCCGCGTGATCGCACCGTATAACCGGAACGCGTTGACGTCACCGATCGGTATCTTGATCGTCGGTGACTGCTGCTCGGCTCGAGGTGCCGGCACGATGGCGATGCCGTTGCCGTGCCGGACCAGAGCGCGAAGCGTGGACAATTCGGTTGCTTCGATACTGATGGTGGGAGTGAGGTCGGCGTCCTCGAAGAGGTGGTCGACGACCTGGCGCAGCCCGTAGCTAGGGCCGAGGGCGAGCATCGGCCGCGCAGCAATGTCGGCAATGGTGATGGACTCGCGATCGACGAATTCGTCACCGGGCGGCACTTCGAGGCACAGTAATTCTCGGCCCAACGGCACCCAGGCGAGGTCATCCGCGTTGGGCCGGGGCGCGACGAAGCCGACGTCGATCCGTCCAGTGCGCACGGCATCGACAACAGCGTCCGCGGCGCCCCCTTCCAGTTCGAACGAGGTGTGCGGCGCCACCTGGTGATACCGATCCAAAAGGGTAGGAACGAGCCATGATCCGAACGAATGGAGGAATCCGAGCGAAACCACTCCGCGCTCGGGGTCCACCAGCGTTCGGATCTTTTCCTCACCTTGGGTGAGTTCCTTCATCGCTCTCACCGCGTGCGCATGGTAGATCTCACCGTATTTGTTCAGCCGGAGCCGGTTCTGATTTCTGTCGAAGAGTTTGACGCCCAATTGGCGTTCGATTCGCGCCAGCGCGCGCGACAATGTCGGTTGGCTGACATGGAGCTGTGTGGCGGCGTTGGTCACGTTCTCGGTTCGTGCCAGGACGACGAACCATTCCAGCTCACGGACTTCCATGGATGAAACGCACTTCCTCTCGTGTGCGCCCGGAGGCGTACTCGGTGTCGGTGAACAGTTGGTGATCCACGCGATCGTGGGGTTGGGCAGCTCCTACGCTGCGGCGATTCCGTCCATGGCGGCAACGAGACTGCTCGCGGCGTCCGAGCCGACGAGACCGGCTCGGTGCAACGCCGGGACCGTCACTTCGGCAAGAAGCTCCACCGTGCCGGCGTTCGCGAGTGGGAGGAGCGTAACCCCATCAGCGACACCCGCTGCTCGTATATCCGCAGCCAAGCAGGCGAGACCTGCCGGCGTGCCCACGTATCGCAGGGTTGTCGGAGAGGAGGGGGTCGCCAATTCCAATTCTCGAAGCGCCAGACGCGCCGCCCGCGCGGTGGGGGCGATCAGGATCTCGACATCGAGCAGCGCCGCGGGCCGACGTGCGGACTCGTACTCAGCCTCGTCGAGCCGCCTGCAGTACGCGGCCGTGGCCAATTGCAGGTCGAGGGCGCGGAATCGCTCCGTTCGCTCGTCGCCGGGTGTCACGGATCCGGATGCGACATCGGGATAGGTGTGGCTGCATTCGTGCCCGAAGGCCGGGTGATGGCCACCTTCGACGAGATCAACCGCGACGCGCAAGCGCCGCTGGCGGACCGCAGACGGGGGAGCGGAGTGGTGAATCATGTCGGGCATCTGGGCGAGGAACTGTTCCCCATGCGATGCCGCATTCGAGATGAGCGACATGCGTTCACTATCGCAGGGTTTCATCGAGTTGCCGGCCTCATGTTTGTTCGATGGATATGCCTCAGATGAATAGTGAACCCAGGCAGGATCTGGCCGATTCGACTTGACGGCGACCTGGTGTGGGAATTTTCCTGCGCGCCTCTCATTGCAGTCCTCCGTGGCGTTCGCCGGTGCTAAGCCGACACCGGCCAGGCAACAGGTGGTGTAGTTTGTGGCTCGTGTTTCGAGCCTCGTTCGAACGGCGAGCGGTCGGATCGCTTCGGGAGCGACGAGACACCAGCGACGAAATTGAGGAAGCGCCGTGCGGCCTCGCAGCTCGGACCATGTGGGCGGACGACCGCTCCGTAGCACCGGAAGGCGGTCGGGTCGCTGAGCGGGACGGTACCGGTCGCGGACGCATGTCCCGGTGGGGCTGCGGGCACGACCGCCACGCCCATTCCGGCCGCGACCAGTGCTTGGAGTGTGGGCAGTTCGGTGGCCTCCATCGCGATGCGGGGGCTGATCCCAGCCTCCCGGTATAGACGGTCCGTGGCCTCGCGTAGGCCGTGCCCGGCCTGAAGCGCGACCATTGGTTCGTCCGCCAAGTCCGCGATCGCGATGTCGTCGCGGCCTTCGAACTCATGGCCCGCGGGAACCGCTACACACAGTGCCTCATGTCCGAGCGGTATCCACTCGAGATCATCCGCAGTCGGCTCGGGAGCCACGAAGCCGATGTCGAATTGTCCTTTTCGCACGCTCTCGATCACGGAACGGCAAGCTTGTCCGTGCAGTTCGAAGGACGTGCTCGATCCGACCTCCCGATACCGTTTGAGTAGGTCTGGTATCAGCCACGCGCCGAAGGAATGCGCGAACCCGAGCGACACCGAGCCTCGATCGGGATCGATCAGTGCGGCGATCCGCTGCTCCCCACGGTCGATCTCGCTCAGCGCCCGCAACGCGTGGGCCTGGAAGAGCTCACCGTACTTATTAAGGCGCAGCCGGTTCTGATGGCGATCGAAAAGCTGCACTCCGAGTTTGCGCTCGATTCGGCCCAAAGCCCGCGACAGTGTGGGTTGGCTGATGTGCAAGCGGATCGACGCCTCCGTGATGTGCTCGGTTTCGGCCAGCGTTGTAAACCACTCGAGCTCGCGCAATTGCATGGTGAACCTATCGTGGGAAGGGACGCCGTCGCTGGCGCATATATACCGGGTGTCCAGCGCTGAATCCCGAGCCAATAGTTGGGACTATCCCTCCAACCTGAGGTGCTTGGGATGGAGAACTCCACCTTCCCGCGAGCGGCAGGTCCGCAACAGCGGGTGAATACCTACGGGCTACGTAACTAGTCGACTACGTACTCTGTGATATGGGACACCAGGCCGGGGACGTGCGTCACGAGTTGTTGCCGAGCGCTGCGGCGGCCCACAGACCAGCCTCGGTGCGTGAGTTGACGCTCAGCTTGGCCAGAATGTGCTCGACATGAGCCTCCACCGTGCGTGGCGAGAGGACCAGCTTGCCGGCGATTGCACGATTGCTCAGACCCTTCGCCAGCAGTGCCGCGACCTCCTTCTCCCGTGGCGTCAACAAGTCGACCGACGCCACCGTGTCCGTCTGGTCCAATGGAACGGCTGCGGCCCCGCCCAGCGCCAAGCGCATCCGCTGGCCGCGATTCAGTCGCCGGCCTGCGTCGTAGTGGCGGGCGAACAGTTCTTCCCCGAGTCGATTCTCGACGGCGGATCTGATCACCTGATAGCGTGCGCCCAGCATGCCCGGAACCTCGGTATCGACAATGGCCAGCAGTTCCCCGACGACGCCCAGCAGCTTCGCCGCCTTCTTGGGATCGCCCTCGTCGAGCGCGATGCCGGCCATCAGGTAGAGGACAACCGCACCGCCGAAGTCGTCGTGATAGTCCCATCGCAATGTCAGGCTCTGCTTGGCGTACTCCTCTGCGCCCTCGAGGTCCTGGCGCATCCACGCGTCGAAGCCCATCATCCACAGCGAATAGGAGCGGCCCCATGTTTCGCCCAGGGCCTCGCTTCGTTCGACGGCTTCCCGGCCGGCGTCGGTGGCGCCCTCATGGTCTCCGGAAAGGCTCCTGACGAATCCGAGTAGAAACAAGGTCATCAGCAGACCCTCGGCATCCGAGTGCTCCCGGTGTCGGCTGTAGGCCACCTCCAGAGATGTGCGGCAGACCGCCAAGTCCCCGGCGACCATGGCGGTCAAACCTTTCCATGTCGCGGCGCGTGCTCGTATGCGCGGATCGCCGATCTTCCCGGCGATCGTGTCGGCTTCGTCGAGAAACTCCCGCGCAATGCGCGTTTCACCGTGTAGCGCCTCAATCCACCCCGCCGCCCACAGTGCGTTGCCGCGCTCGGTGCCGGCGCCCGTGTCGCTGGCAAGGGCTCGCTCCAACCAGCGTCGACCTTCGCGGAGATGGCCGCTCATCCAGAAAATACGGAGGTCAGCGGCAAGCGCGAGGGCGCCATGAGAGTCCGGAACCGCCTGAAGCAGATTGTCGAAGGCCAACTCGAGGTTGGTGAAATCGGACTCCCACTGCCGGACGATGTCGGGTTGGCGCGGGCCGAAGAAGTTCTCGGCGGCCTGGGCCGCCCACCTTTGGTAGTACTCCGTGTGAGCACGCCGGGCGCGACCGAAGTCTTCGCTTGTCCCGGCTTGTCCCCGCGCGAACTCGCGCAGCGTTTCCAGGAACCGATAGCGCATGTCACCCTGCACTGTCTCGGTGAGGACGATCGACTTGGACACCAGGCCGTCGAGCGCGTCGAGCAAAATGGTCCCTTGCAGGGGCGAAAGCCCGCACACGGCGCGGATCGCCGGGAGATCGGAGCTGCCGCTGAATACCGCCATTCTTTCCCACAGCAGTCGCTCTGTCGGGGAGCACAGGTCGTAACTCCACCGCACCAGCGCGTCCAGGGATCGATGGTGCGGTACGGCGGTGGGGTCGCCGGATGTCAGCAGCGCGAACCGGTCGTCGATGTGGCCCAGCAGTTCGTGCACCGACAGTGACCGCAGTCGCACTGCGGCGAGCTCGATGGCCAACGGCATTCCATCCAGATAGGTGCACAGCTTCGCGATCGCCGCCGCAGTGCCCTCCGTGATTTCGAACTGATCATTGACGGCTCTGGCCCGGGCTTCCAGCATGGCCGCTGCCGGATACTCGGACAGTTCGTCCGCGGTCAGTCCGCGATGGATCGGGGGAATCTCCAACGGGCGGACGACGACCACGCGTTCGCCCCGGATTCCCAACGCTTCCCTGCTTGTTGCCAATACCCGCAGCTCACTGGAAGCGGCGAGGAGCGCGGACACCAGTCGTCGGCATCCGGGCAAGACGTGCTCACAATTGTCCAGTATCAGCAGCATCGAGCGGTCGGCCACATGCCGACCGAGCTGTTCTTCGGCATCCACATTGGCCAGGGCGCTCAGGCCGATCTGCGTCACCACGGCTTCGGCGACGGTATCCGAACTGCGTTGCGCGGCAAGCTCGACGAGCCATACGCCGTCCTGGAATGCCCGGTCGAGCGTGGCGGACAACGCGGCGGACAGTGCGGTTTTGCCGACACCGCCGGGTCCGGTAAGTGTCACGAGGCGACTGGAAGAAAGCAGTTCGCGTGCGCTCGCCAGCTCGCGTTGGCGCCCGAACAATTCGGTCGGTGGTGGCCCCAGTGTTCGAGCCCGAGGTCCCTGCTTGCCCATCTCGAGCAGTTTACTCCGGCGCCAGATCGGAGGTCATGGTTCCCGGTCCGGGCGTAGTCTCCGGATTGTTATTAGTCCCGGGTATCACCGGCTGCGTAGTGGAGGCTGCGGGCGACCCAGCTTGGAAATTCCACACCAGCGCAGCCATGCGTTTTCGGTCGAGCGGCGCGCCTCCTGCAATTGTGGAGCTGCTCCCCGAAGTGAGCTGTGCACGAGGTGACGTACGTAACCTGGCGAACGAATGCCCTCCAAGAAACCGGCGACCCAGATGGCTGACCGTCCGACACTGTCCGCGAGATATACGTGAAAGATCCTTGGCGGTGGCTGGTGCTCGAACGCTCGGATAACAATTGCGGCAATCACCCGGACCGATCGGTGCAGCAGAAGCTGCACCTGTCGTCCACCGAGAGATGCGCTGAGATCGCTCATCCACGACGGCGGGACGATGGCGGGTTCGGCGATCAACGCCTCGCAGATCCGCCCAGCTTTGTGTCGGTGTCGGTGTCGGGTGGTGACCGCTGCGCGTTCGGGGTTTATGCTCGTTGACCAGTGCGGACCGAATTTCGGTGTGGTGACGTAGTCCAATGACGCGCGCTGGCTGACGAGTGTCGGGAGGCCGTCGATGGATGGTTGGGCTATTCGCGATTTCGTGCGTGAGGATCTGGAATCGGTTGTGCGGCTGGATGCGACCTCTCCGTCGACCGCTGAGCGTCCGGTGTTCGCGATGTCGGACATGGTGACCGGTCTGTTGGGGCGGCATCCGGCGGTGGTGGCGGTGGCCGGTGATCGGGTGATCGGCGCCGCGGTCAGCCGGGTGGATGAGGATCGTGCCTGGATTCTGCGGATCTCTCTGGATCCGGAATGGCGGGGGCTGGGGTTGGGGAGTGCACTGATCGCCGAACTCGAGTACCGGTTGCTGGCGAAGGGGGTGCGGCGGGTGAGTGCTCTGCTGCCGGACGGGGAGACCGGTGCGGGCGCCTTGACCAACTCTGGGTTCACTGCGCGCGCGGGCATTACCTATTACGAGAAGGTCGGAACGGTGTCCCCACGGACTGCGGGAGTACTGGCCCGGCTCGGTGGGGCGGTCCCACCTGCGGGGTTGTGGCGGCAGGTCGCCGGGATGACCAGGGAGAAGACCTTGATCGAGCGGCGTATCGTGCTGCCGTTGTCGCGGTCGGTGCTCGCCGCCGAGCATGGGGTGGTGCCGCCGCGGGCGGTGGTGCTGTTCGGGCCGCCGGGGACGGGGAAGACCACATTTGCGCGGGCGATCGCGAGCCGGTTGGGGTGGCCGTTCGTGGAGTTGTTTCCGTCACGGTTGGCGTCGAATGGGGGCGGTTTGGCGGCGGGAATCGGGGAGATGTTCGGGTCGATGGCCGAACTCGATCATGTGGTCGTCTTCATTGACGAGGTGGAGGAGGTGGCGGCCCGGCGCCGGCCGGGGTCGGATTCGGTGGGAGTGGTGAACGAGTTGTTGAAGTCGATCGTGGGTTTCCGGGAGCGGGCGGGGCGGCTTCTGGTGTGCGCGACGAACTCGGTGCGTGACCTCGATGACGCATTCTTGCGGCATGGGCGGTTCGATTACGTGTTGCCGATCGGGGCACCGGATGAGCAGGCCCGGCATGCATTGTGGGAGCGGTATCTGGTGGGGGAGGAGGTGAATGTTCCGGCGTTGGTGGCCGCGTCGGCAGATTTTACTCCCGCGGATGTTGCGCATGCGGCACGTATGGTCGCGCAGACGACGTTCGAGTGCAGTATCGATACAGGGGAACGTTGTCACGCCGATACCGAGGACTATCTGGGGGTGATCGGTGCGATGCGTCCGACCCTGACCCCGGAAATGCTCGATGCGTTCACTGTGGACATTGCCCGCTTCGCTCGAAGCTGATGCTTCGACCACATGTGGTGCGAGCCAGCCGGCAGCCACAGGCTGAAGGGTCCGCTAGAGCTTGTAGGACCCGCGAAAATCGAGATTCCCGGCTTTCGACTCTCGACCTTGGTGTGCACGTGCAGGTCGGCGTAACCATCCTTGCCCTCGCGGAGCATTCGGGGACCGACGATTTCCTGCAGGACGTGTTCCTCCGCCGACTCGAACGACGTATCCGACGGGAGTTCGACCTCGAAACTGTGCTGGTCCACGAGTGTCCTTTCCTGGTACTTCCGCGGGCGAATGCCGGTCCCGTCTCGATGATATGGGTTCCTCGCCCGCGCGTCAGGGTTCCGAGGGCGTGCGCGTCCCGAATTCGAAGTTGAACTCCTGCGCCCGGAGATCGCGCGCGAGGTGATCACGTTGCTCGACGATCAGTCTCCGCAGGGCGCCCGGTGCGTCGGCGTTCGCTGCGAGCCAGGCGTCGGCCGCGTCGAGGGTCGTGTCCCGGGGGAACAAGCCGGTCACCACCCGGCGTGCCATCTCGATGCTCCGGTCCCGCCAAGTCGAATGCACTGCGGCGAAGTAATCCGCCGCGAACGGCGCGACGAGGTCACGGCGTGCTCCCGCGAGGAATCCGCTGATGGTGGCGTCGAGGTGATCGTTCGACAGTGAGTGGTCGTGGAAGATGGACGCCCAGGCCTCCGCCTTGACCGCAGCGTCCGGACGGGCCGACATCGCACGCAGGTATGCGGTGCGACCGGACCCGGTGTCGTCCCGCTGCCATTCGGCGTGCAGGTCGGTGTCATCAGCATGACCGTTGGCGGCGAGAGCGAGCCAGAACGCCCACCGCAGGTCGGGGTCGAGAGACAGTCCGGACGGCGGCGGTGCACTGCCATCGAGAATCGATCGAATATCCGCCGCCCGGCCTCCGTCGGTTGTCGCAACGGCGGCGACAGCGCGCGCCCAGGTGAGCTGGGCACCGGAATCACTGACGAACATTTCGTTCCAGGTGTGCTCGAGCCATCGCCTGCGGGCGTCCGCTCGGGCGGATTCGGGTAGGTAGTGCTCGATCGCGAAGGGCGCATTCGACAGCACCGAGGTCAGGAGAGCCGGGTTGGACTCCGTAGGCGAGAACCGCTGCGCCATGGCAAGATAGCGGGCTGCCTCCAGTTCACTGTCCCGCGTCGCATTCCAGAGGGACGACCAGATCAGCCCGCGTGCCAACGGGTCGCGAACCCGGTCGAGGGAGTTCTCCACCGTGGTCAGCGAGCGAGTGTCGAGGCGGACCTTCGCATACGTCAGATCGGCGTCGTTCGGTAGCACCAGCGGGGCATTTGAGAGGTCGACGGGAGTCCGCGACGTCATGATGTCGATTTCGGATCGCTCGGTGCACACCAGGTCGCCGGCTTCATCGAAGTCGTACATGCCGATCGCCAGCCGGTGCGGTCGGGGATCGGTCTGCGAAAGAGTCGCGCCGCCCCCGTCATTGCGCTCCAGGGCCAGAGTCGATACTCCGCTGGTCTGCAACCAGGCGGCGGCCCAGCTGGTCAAGTCGCGACCGGATGTGCCGGACAGCTCGGTCAGCAGATCGGCCAAGGTGGTGTTCCCGAAGGCATGGGCGCGGAAGTAGCGGCGAGCGCCCTCGAAGAAGGCGTCCCGACCCACGTAGGCCGCGAGCTGCTTCAGCACACTGGCGCCCTTGGCGTAGGTGATGCCGTCGAAATTGAGCTTCGCGGCTTCGAGGTCGACGATGTCGGCCACGATGGGATGGGTCGTCGGGAGCTGGTCCTGGAGATAAGCCCAGGCCTTGCGCCGGTTGGCGAACGCCACCCACGCCTGTGTCCACCGCGTCGCCTCGGCACTCGCGAGTGACCCCATGTAGTCGGCAAACGACTCCTTGAGCCACAAATCGTCCCACCACACCATGGTGACGAGGTCACCGAACCACATGTGCGCCATCTCGTGGAGGATCGTGTTGGCCCGGCCCTCGTACTGGGCATCGGTCGCCGACCCACGGAACACGTACGCCTCGGTGAAGGTGACGCAGCCCGGATTCTCCATGGCCCCGAGGTTGTACTCGGGCACGAAGACCTGGTCGTACTTACCCCACGGATACGGGAAGTCGAAGGCGTCGGCGAAGAAGTCCAAGCCCTGCTGAGTGATGTCGAAAATCGTGTCGGCGTCCAGATATCGTGCCAGGGATGCCCGGCACAGGACGCTCAGCGGAACTGTGAGGTTTCCTCTCTGCCAGGAGGATTCGACCCTGTGGTACGGACCGGCCACGACCGCGGTGATGTAGGTGGACAGGGGCAAGGTAGCTGCGAAGGTGACGACCTGGCCGTCGCTCACGGTGTCGCGACGGTCGACGTGCTGGTTGGAGATCACCTCCCAGCCCCGGGGTGCGGTGACGACGAAGGTGAACGAAGCCTTGAGGTCGGGTTGTTCGAAGCACGGGAAAACCCGGCGGGCGTCTGCCGGCTCGTACTGGGTGTACAGGTACGTCTGTCCGTCGGACGGGTCGACGAACCGGTGCAGACCCTCCCCGCTGCGCGAGTAGTCGCCCTGTGCGACCACGGTCACGACAGAGGATTCCCGTAGTCCGGTCAATGCGATACGTGCACCGTCGTACTGCACATCCACTGCGGTTCCGTCGACGGTCACCGACTCCACCCGGGCACCGATGAAGTCGAGCCAGGTCTCGGGGGAGTGCGAGGTGAATTCCACCGTGGTGGTGGTGCTGAAGGTGTCCACGCCGGGGTCGACGGCGGCGAGTAGGTCGAGCTCCACTCGGTACCGGAGCACCTCGATCGACCGGCTGCGTTCAGCTGTTTCGGCCCGGGACAGGTTCGCGGTACTCACGGCGTCGATACTGCCAGGCGGAGAGGGCTCGCGGAGAGAGACGGTGCGACGGCCGGGCGACCACGTGAGGGCGGTACCCGATAATGGCCCCATGCGGTCGCGGAGGAAGATCCTGGATGCCACGCTCGAGTTGATCAGAAGTGACGGCTTCGACGGGGTCACCATCGCGGCGGTGGCTCAGGCCGCGGGCGTCACGCGGCAAACCGTCTACTCCATCTTCGGGTCACGCGAGGAACTGGTGTCGCAGGCGATCGCCGGTCTTGCGGTGGAGGTGGTGGGCGGCATCCGTTCCCGCTTGGACGCCACCGACACGCCCTTCGAGCTCGTCGTCGAGCTTGTCGTCGCCAGTCGGGCTGCGGTGCACGCGGACCCGGTCCTCGCGGCACTGCTCCAGGCCGAGCAGGGAAACCCTCTTTTCGACGCGGGAATGATGCGTCGCGCCAAACCCGTTGCACGCGAGTTGCTCTCACCCCTCGTTGATCGCTACCCCGACACGCAGACGTACCTGGACGACATCGTCGAAATTCTGGTTCGCCTGGGACTCTCGGTCATCATGTTCGACGACGAAGCCGTTCACGCCGACGACGACCTGCGCAGGTTTCTCACCCGCTGGCTACTGCCGGCGATGCCCTTCGGCTCGTGACGACCCGGCGCGGTGTGCGCCCCAGGTTCCGCCTTTCGAACAAACGAGTTTCTTGACACATCTTCGATCGAGTGTCTAGTTTTGACCTCGCCTGAGGGATTGCTTCGGGCGCTCTGCCCGCAAAGTGCGTCCGGTTGGCCGGCTCACGCGTGATGTGACCACGTCGACCTGTCTTGTCATCTCGCCGAGTACGTCTTCACCGAGAGCTGGGGGAAAGCTGTGTCTGCACTCAATCGCCGGTCCTTTCTGACGGGCGCGGCCGCCGCGGGAATTGCGTTGGCGAGCCCGCGTGTTGCCCAGGCCGGCGTCGGTCGCGAGGACCGTGGTGCGCGAACCTCGGTCACCCGCGAAAGTCATCGGGTCATCGTCGTCGGATCCGGATTCGGGGGTGGTGTCGCAGCTCTTCGTCTTGCCGAGGCGGGCGTGCCGGTACTCGTGCTCGAACGCGGAATGCGTTGGCCCACAGGGCCCAATGCGGAGACTTTTCCGCGGGCTACAGCTCCGGACAAACGGATCCTCTGGTACGAATCCAGCCCACAGCTCTTCGGCACGCCGGTGGCGATGGAGCCGCACGCAGGTCTCCTCGAGGCGGTGCTCGGTGAGAACATGACCGCACTGTGCGCTGCGGGAGTCGGCGGCGGATCCTTGGTATATCAAGGGATGACGCTGCAGCCGGCCGAGGCCGTCTTCAACACTCATTTCCCGGAGGCGCTCGACTGGGTGAGCATGGACAGGATTCACTATCCGCGGGTCGCTCGCATGCTGAAACTCGCGGTCGCTCCCGACGAACTGGTCGCCAGCCCGAACTACCGAGCTGCAAGGGTATTCGAGCAGAACGTCACGCGCGCCGGTCTTCCCGTGGCGAAAATTCCGATGCCGATCGACTGGAACTACGCCCTCGACGAGGTCCACGGGCGCGTGAAAGCGTCGTATACCAATGGCGACGGCGCTCTCGGCGTGAACAACGGCGGTAAACACTCGGTCGACGTCACGTACATCGCCGCCGCCGAGGCGACCGGGCGCGTGACAGTGGAGATCCTGCACCAGGTCACCGACGTCGAGCGGGCCAAGGATGGCCGATGGATCGTGCACGTCGACCGGATCGACTCGTCCGGCAGAGTCCTCGAGAAGAAGATACTCATGACGACCGCTCTGGTGATGGCCGCCGGCAGTGTGAACACCACCAAGCTGCTGGTGCGGGCGTCGGCAAAGGGACAGATTCCGGACCTACCCGACCAATTGGGCGCCGGTTGGGGTACCAATGCCGACCGAATCTATGTGTGGACAAGCCTCGAAGAGGAATTCGGCGCTCCGCAGGGCGGCCCGGTGGTCTACGGCAGTCTGAACTGGGACGACCCCTCGTCCGCTCACACGGTCATCCAGGCGTCGATACCACCGCTCTCCTTCGACGCCCGCAGCACCATGCTCGTCGGGTACGGCGTCAGTGAGGGCCGTGGCAGCATTGCCTACGACTCGGCGAATGACGGCGCTGTATTGCGTTGGCCGAAGGAAGGTGACGCAGTCATTCAGCAGGGTCATATCGATCCGACCGTGCGAAGAATCGCCGGACCGGGAAGCATACTCACGGATACAAATTCGGGATTCCCCTCCACCTGGCATCCGCTGGGCGGTGCCTGCATGGGCGCGGTGTGCGACCTCGAAGGCCGCGTGCACGGCCAGCGCGGGCTGTACGTGCTCGACGGTGCCCTGATGCCCGGCAACACCGCCGCGTGCAACCCGTCGATGACGATCGCCGCTGTGGCCGAGCGCGCATTGGACCGCATTGTCGCTGCCGACGTCGGGACCCTGATATGAACTGGACGCGGAGAGGAACTACCTGTTACTCAGCACCGACCCGATGCCGGCGGCGACGACGAGCGCGATCGCGGCCAGCGTCTGCAGTCCCAGTACCTGCCCGAGGACGAGAACCCCGGCGAGCGTGGCAGCAGCCGGCTCGAGCGCGATGAGGATGGCGAACACCTTCTTGCTCATCACCTGTAGCGCCCGCAGTTCGAGAGTGTACGGAATGACCGAAGACAGCAGAGCCACCGCGGCGCCCACCGCCAGAGTGCGGGGATCGAACAGTGCTGTCCCGCCTGAAATCACACCGAGAGGCAGCGTGAGCACCGCAGCGACGATGCTGGCACCGGCCAGGCCGTCAGCGCTCGGAACCGTCGCCGCCAAGTGGGAACCGGCGATGATGTAGCCCGCCCACGCCGCCCCCGCAATGAGGGCGAACGCAACACCGACGGCGTCCAGCGCCTCGGTGCCCGTGTCCCGCAATCCGAGGATCGACACTCCCGCGAGAGCCGCCAGCACCCACACGCCGTCGCGGAGTCGTCGCGACAAGACGGCGGCCAGGGTGAGCGGCCCCAGGAACTCGATGGTGACGGTGGTGCCCAACGGTAGCCGCGCCAGCGCCTCGTAGAAGGCCGAATTCATCACTGCGAGAGCAAGTCCCAGGGCGATAATGCCCTCTCGTTGCGGTCGCGTCCACCGATGCCATCGTGGACGGACCAGAATGCCGAGGATGAGCGCGGCGACGGTGAGCCGCAGTGCCACGGCGCCCGACGCGCCCACCGTGTCGAACAAGGTGCTCCCGAAGGCGGCGCCGAACTGGACGGACAACACCGATCCGAGGACCGACAGGACAGGGACGAGCCGGCTGGGGGACGTTCCGGTCACGGGCGCTGTGTTTCCGCCGCAGCGGTGCGGTGAACCTGTCTTACGGCCGGGGCGGAACCGATTCACTGCCCCGTGAAGTTCGGTGTCCGGCGATCGAGCATCGCCCCGACGGCTTCGTGGTGGTCGGCAGTGTGGTGTGCGAGCGCTTGCATCGCCGCCGAGAGTTCGAGCAGGCTTTCGAGGCTGTGTTGACGTCCCTCGCGGAGCAGCTTCTTGGTCATCCGGAGCACCTGAGGTGGGTTGACCGCCACCCGGTCGGCCAGCGCGCGCGCCGCCGGCAGCAACTGGTCGGGCTCGGTCACCTGGGAGACGAGTCCCCACTCGAGGGCTTTGGCGGCGTCGATCGCGTCACCGGTGAACGCCATCTCGCTGGCGCGCGCCATGCCGATGGCCTGCGGAAGAAACCAGGCGCCCCCGTCGCCCGGAACGAGGCCGACCTTGACGAAGCTCTCCGCGAAGACGGCGGCGGTGGAGGCGATCCGCATGTCACACATCAACGAGAGGTCGCAACCCGCACCGATTGCCGGCCCGTTGACGGCGGCAATGGTCGGTACCTCGCAGTGATACAGGGCGAGGGGGATGCGCTGGATACCGTGGCGGTAGCCCTGCCTGATTTCGGCGGGGGAGCCGCCGAACATTCCTTCGCGGTTCTGCATGTGCTTGACGTTGCCGCCGGAAGAGAACGCCGAACCGGAACCGGTGATGATGGCGGCGCGCACGCTGGGGTCACCGTTGACCTCGGCCACCGCGTTCTCGAGCGCCTCGATCACGTCGGGCTCGGAAATCGGGTTGCGGGCCTCGGGACGATTGAGCGTCCACGTGATGATGTCGCCATCGCGGGTGGTGAGCACAGCGTCGGTCATGTACGGCTCCCTCTGGGTGTGCGGGTTTCGGATCAGAGCCAAGTCTTGCATTCCGGCTAGATGCCGGCCCGCCGCACCAACGCGTCGGTGAGGGTCGGCGCGAAGAAGCCCAGAACTCGGAACAGCTCCCCGTACCCCGGAAGCAACTCCACCGGCCGCGTCCGGACGGCGGTGACGAACCATTCGGCCGCCTGCTCCGGGGACAACGCCGCCATCGAGTCGTAGTCCGCGGTCGGGGCGATCATCGGCGTCCGCACCAGAGGCAGGTCGAGGGTGGTCACGGCGATGCCGCGATCGCGAAGTTCGGCCCCGAGGCTGCGGCCGAACGCGCCGACCGCCGCCTTCGACGCGTGGTAGGCGGAGAACTTGGGCATCACACCCGCGGGCACGCCCCACGTGGCCACGTTGATGATGTGGCCGTCGCGGCGCTCGAGCATCGACGGAAGCAACGCGAGAGTGAGCCGGGTCGAACCGAAGTAGTTGATCGCCATGGTGCGCTCGTAGTCGTGGAAGCGGTCGAGCGAATCTTCGACCGTCCGCCGGATCGAGCGTCCGGCGTTGTTGACGAGGACGTCGACAGGGCCGATATCGCCGAGCACCCGGGACACCATGGCGTCGATCGAGTCGGGGTCGGTCAGATCGCAGGGAACGGCGTGCGCGTCGCACCCTGCACGCAGGATGTCGTCGCGGACGGCTTCGAGGGCTTCGGCGCCTCGGGCGACGAGCACGACCTCCGCCCCGAGATGTGCCAGTCGGCGTGCCGCGGCCTCGCCGACACCCGACGAACCCCCGGTGACCAGGATGCGCTTCCCGGCTACCCGATGTCCCGACTTCGGTACGAGGCGCGTCGCGAGTGTCCGCGGCGAGGGGAGAGGATTCAGTGCCGCCTGGGTGAGCAACTGTCGGATCACGTCCCCAGCGTGGCAGCAGACTGCCCGCAATGCACCCGGCGACACGGCAAGGACGAAAACAATCAATCGTGCTTGCTTTTTAATGGGGCTGGTGTGATGCTGGTCGCATGGCCGAACTGCAGAGGTTCATCGATGACGTGTGTGCCGAGAGCGAAGCGTTGGATGCGCTGGTCGCAGACCTCCCGGACTCCCGATGGGCAGACCCCACACCCGCGGAGGGATGGACGATCGCCCACCAGATCGGGCATCTGCTCTGGACCGACCGAGCCGCTCTGCTGGCGATCACCGACCCCGACGCCTTCACCACGCAGCTGGCGGTCGCCGCGGCAGACCCGGCAGGTTTCGTCGACGCCGGTGCCCGCGAATTCGCGAGCCTCCCGCCGGCGCGGCTCCTCGAGGACTGGCGGACGACCCGTGCACAGCTCGCCGACGCTCTGGCCGCGGTGCCGCCCGACCAGAAAATCCTGTGGTACGGACCGCCGATGAAGGCGGCGTCCATGGCGACGGCCCGCTTGATGGAGACCTGGGCGCACGGCCAGGACGTGGCCGACGCTCTAGGAGTGACACGGACACCCACGGCGAGGCTGAGAAGCATCGCCCACCTCGGTGTTCGCACCCGTGACTTCGCCTACGCCGTCAACGAGCTTCCTGCGCCGTCCGAGGAATTCCGCGTCGAACTAACCCCGCCCGGTGGTTCGTCTTCGTGGACATGGGGACCCGAGGACGCCGCCCAGCGGGTGACCGGACCGGCGGAAGACTTCTGCTTGCTCGTCACCCAGCGTGCGAATCGGGCAGACCTCGAGCTCGTCGCGACCGGGCCGGACGCCGACCAATGGCTGAACATCGCACAGGCTTTCGCGGGACCCGCCGGCGGGGGACGGGAGGCGGGGTCGCGATGACGGTGCGGATCGGCAACTGTTCCGGCTTCTACGGTGACCGCCTGTCGGCGATGCGCGAGATGCTCGAGGACGGCGAACTCGACTACCTGACCGGTGACTATCTCGCCGAGCTGACCATGTTGATCCTCGGCCGTGACCGCATGAAGGACCCCGACCGGGGATACGCCAAAACGTTTCTCCGCCAAGCTGAAGACTGCCTCGGACTGGCCCTGGACAAGGGCGTCCGCATCGTCGCCAACGCAGGTGGCCTCAATCCCGCAGGTCTGGCCGCGGCGCTGCGCGCAGTGAACGACACGCTGGGGCTGCAGGCAAGGATCGCTCACGTCGAGGGTGACGACTTGATCGGGCGGGCCGCGGAACTCGGACTGGGCAGTCCGCTGACCGCCAATGCCTACCTCGGAGCGTGGGGAATCGTCGAATGCCTGAACGCCGGGGCCGACGTGGTGGTCACCGGCCGTGTCACCGACGCCTCGGTGATCGTGGGACCGGCGGCTGCGCACTTCGGGTGGCAACGGGGCGACTTCGATCAGCTGGCGGGTGCGGTGGTGGCGGGTCACGTCATCGAGTGCGGCACCCAGGCCACCGGGGGCAACTACGCATTCTTCACCGAGATCGCCGACCTCGACCGGCCCGGGTTTCCGATCGCCGAGATCGACGCGGACGGATCCTCGGTCATCACCAAGCACCCCGGAACGGGCGGGGCGGTGACTGCCGGAACCGTGACCGCGCAGCTGCTGTACGAGATCACGGGCGGCCGGTACGCCGGACCCGACGTGACGGCCCGCATCGACACCGCCGAGCTGTCCGACGACGGTGCCGATCGTGTCCGCATCAGCGGGGTCACGGGTGAGCCGCCGCCGCCTCGGCTGAAAGTCTCGTTGAACACGCTGGCCGGATTCCGGAACGAGGCAGTGTTCGTCCTGACCGGCCTCGACATCGAGGCCAAGGCGGCGCTGGTGCGGAGACAACTCGAGAGTGGGATGACCACCCGTCCGGCCGAACTGGAGTGGTCGCTCGCTCGCACCGACCACCCGGACGCTGATACCGAGGAAGCCGCGAGCGCGCTGCTGCGGTGTGTGGTTCGCGATTCCGACGCCGCCGCGGTGGGTCGCAGCTTCTCCTCGCTCGCAGTCGAACTCGCACTCGCCAGCTATCCCGGCTTCACGCTCACCGCTCCACCCGGGCAGGGGCAGCCCTATGGGGTGTTCACGCCCGGGTACGTGCACGCCAAGGAAGTTCCGCACGTCGCGGTACTGCCGGACGGCGCCCGCGTCGACATCGAGCCGTCTCCCGAGGTGCGTGAACTCGAGGACGTCGACGATCCGGTACTTCCGGGGCCACCGGCCGGTGGCCCGACGACGCGCTGCCCCCTCGGCACCATTGCCGGTGCCCGCAGCGGCGACAAGGGCGGGAACGCCAACGTCGGTGTGTGGGTCCGTACCGACGAACAGTGGCGGTGGCTGGTCCACACCCTGACAGTCGACGAAGTGAAACGACTCCTTCCGGAGGCTACCGACCTCCCCGTCACGCGGTACGTGCTGCCGAAATTGCGCGCCGTCAACTTCGTCATCGAGGGAATTCTCGGGCAGGGCGTGGCGTCCCAGGCCCGATTCGACCCGCAGGCCAAGGGTCTCGGTGAATGGCTGCGATCGAGGCACGTCGATATTCCGAAGGCACTCCTCCCCGAAGGGACAAGTTCGTGAACGTGTGGGACACACCGGAACGGCAGGAGCTGCGCAAGACCGTGCGCGGTTTCGTCGAGAGACAGATACTTCCGCACCTCGCGGACTGGGAGCGTGACGGTGAGATTCCGCGCGCACTGCACCGTGAGGCAGCCGAACTGGGGCTGATGGGCGCCGGATTCCCGGAGTCCGTCGGCGGCGAGGGCGGGGATCTGGTAGACGCGGTCCTCATCTGCGAGGAGATGCACCAGGCCGGCGCGTCGGGTGGTCTGTTCGCGTCTCTGTTCACCTCGGGCATCGCCCTGCCGCACCTGGTAGCGGCCGGTGACCCGGAGCAGATCGAGAAGTGGGTGCGGCCCACCCTGCGCGGTGACCTCATCGGCTCGCTCGCCATCACGGAACCGGGCGGCGGCTCCGACGTCGGACACCTGCGGACCACCGCGGTGCGCGACGGCGACCACTTCGTCGTCAACGGTTCCAAAACCTTCATCACCTCCGCGTGCCGCGCCGACTTCGTGGTCACCGCGGTACGCACCGGCGGACCCGGCGCCGCCGGTGTGTCCCTCCTCGTGATCGAGAAGGGAACACCCGGTTTCGAGGTGGCCCGCAAGCTCGACAAGATGGGATGGCGCGCCTCCGACACCGCGGAGTTGTCGTTCGTCGACGCGCGTGTGCCGGTCGCCAACCTCGTCGGCGCCGAGAACAGCGGGTTCTCACAGATCGCCCAGGCATTTCTCACCGAACGCATCGCGCTTGCCGCCCAGGCGTATTCGAGTGCGCAGCGGTGCCTGGATCTCACATTGGCGTGGGTCCGCGACCGCGAAACATTCGGGCGGCCACTGATCAGCAGGCAGGCAGTGCAGAACACGGTCACGGAAATGGCCCGGAAGATCGATGTTGCCCGGGTGTACACCCGGACTCTGGTCGAGCGGTCGCTCGAGTCGAACGAGGACTTCATCGCGGAGGTGTGTTTCGCGAAGAACACCGCGGTGGAGTCGGGCGAATGGGTGGCCAACCAGGCTGTTCAGCTGTTCGGCGGGCTCGGTTACATGCGTGAGAGCGAAGTGGAGCGGCAGTACCGCGACATGCGGATTCTGGGAATCGGCGGGGGCACCACGGAGATACTGACCGGGCTTGCCGCCAAGCGATTGGGGTATCAGGCATGACGACGCTGAAGTCGACTCTCGACACCGGCTCGGACGAGTACGCGGCCGCGGCGAAAGCCATGACCGACAAACTCGCCGAGATCGACACCGAACACGCCAAGGCGCTCGCCGGTGGCGGGGAGAAGTACACCGAACGGCACAAGAAGCGCGGAAAGCTTCTCGCCCGCGAGCGCATCGAATTGCTGCTGGACCCCGACTCGCCCTTCCTCGAGTTGTGCCCGCTGGCGGCGTGGGGCAGCGAGTTCCCGGTCGGTGCCAGCACCGTAGTTGGGATCGGGGTAGTCGAGGGTGTCGAGTGCCTGATCGTGGCCAACGACCCGACGGTCCGCGGCGGCACGAGCAACCCATGGACACTTCGGAAAGGGTTCCGCGCCAACGACATCGCGCGGCAGAACCGGCTCCCGGTCATTTCACTGGTGGAGTCGGGCGGCGCCGACCTCCCCACCCAGAAGGAAGTGTTCATTCCCGGCGGTCGCATGTTCCGCGACCTCACCCAGCTGTCCGCGGCGGGCATCCCGACCATCGCCCTCGTCTTCGGGAACTCGACCGCCGGTGGCGCGTACATCCCGGGCATGTCCGACCACGTCGTGATGATCAAGGAACGGTCCAAGGTGTTCCTCGCCGGACCGCCCCTCGTGAAGATGGCCACCGGTGAGGAGTCGGACGACGAAACCCTCGGCGGCGCCGAAATGCACGCCCGCAAGTCCGGTCTCGCCGACTACTTCGCCGTCGACGAGCAGGACGCGATCCGGATCGGCCGCAGCATCGTCAAGCGACTGAACTGGAAGAAGCAGGGTCCCGCGCCCCGGGCCGACGTCATCGAACCGCTCGCGGACCCGGAGGAGCTGCTCGGCATCGTCCCCGCCGACCTCAAGATCCCGTTCGATCCCCGAGAGGTGATCGCCCGCATCGTCGACGGCTCCGACTTCGACGAGTTCAAGCCGATGTACGGATCGTCACTCGTCACCGGCTGGGCCGAACTGCACGGGTATCCGATCGGCATCCTCGCCAACGCGCGCGGTGTTCTCTTCAGCGAGGAGTCGCAGAAGGCCACCCAGTTCATCCAGCTGGCCAACCGCTCGAACACCCCGCTGCTGTTCCTGCACAACACCACCGGATACATGGTGGGTAGGGAGTACGAGGAGGGCGGGATGATCAAGCACGGTTCGATGATGATCAACGCGGTCTCCAACTCCACCGTCCCGCACATCTCGATCCTCCTCGGGGCGTCGTACGGGGCCGGGCACTACGGCATGTGCGGACGCGCATTCGACCCGCGATTCCTGTTCGCCTGGCCCAGTTCCAAGTCGGCCGTCATGGGCGGTGCGCAGTTGGCGGGCGTCATCTCCATCGTCAGCCGGGCGTCGGCCGAAGCGCGCGGCCAGGCCTTCGACGAAGAGGCCGACGCCGGCATGCGGGCCATGATCGAGAACCAGATCGAGGCCGAATCGATCCCGATGTTCCTGTCCGGCCGCCTGTACGACGACGGTGTGATCGATCCCCGCGACACCCGAACCGTGGTGGGAATGTGCCTGTCGGCCATTGCCAACGCCCCGATCGAAGGCGCCGAGAACTTCGGCGTCTTCCGGATGTGAGGCAGCACATGACAACCCTCGACGCCCCACACCTGATCCGGTCCGTCCTCGTCGCCAACCGTGGTGAGATCGCTCGTCGCATCTTCGCCACCTGCCGGCGGGCGGGAATCGGTACCGTCGCCGTGTTTTCCGACGCCGACGCATCGAGCCCGCACGTCGCCGAGGCCGACGCCGCGGTCCGGTTGCCCGGCAACAGCCCCGCCGACACGTACCTGCGCGGCGACCTCGTCATCGAGGCTGCCCGCCGGGCCGGCGCCGACGCCATTCACCCGGGCTACGGGTTCCTCTCGGAGAATGCCGTTTTCGCGCGCGCCGTCCACGACGCGGGACTCACCTGGATCGGGCCACCCTCGCCCGCCATCGAGATGATGGGCTCGAAGGTGGAGTCCAAGAAGCTGATGGCCTCCGCCGGGGTCCCCGTCCTGGCCGAACTCGACCCCGACGCGGTCACCGAGGCCGATCTGCCCGTACTCGTCAAGGCGTCCGCGGGCGGCGGCGGGCGTGGTATGCGCGTCGTACGCGAGCTCGCGGACCTGGCGGAACAACTGGAAGGTGCACGCCGCGAAGCACAGTCGGCCTTCGGTGACCCGACGGTGTTCTGCGAGCGCTACCTGGAAACGGGCAGGCACATCGAAGTGCAGGTGATGGCCGACCGTCATGGAACGGTGTGGGCGGTGGGGGAGCGTGAATGCTCCATCCAGCGTCGTCACCAGAAAGTGATCGAAGAGGCGCCGTCCCCGTTGGTCGAGGCCACACCCGGGATGCGGGAGCGGCTTTTCGAGGCGGCCCGGCTCGCCGCGAAAGCCATCGACTACGAGGGTGCCGGCACGGTCGAATTTCTTGCCGATCAGGTGGGAGAGTTCTTCTTCCTCGAGATGAATACCCGCCTGCAGGTGGAGCATCCGGTCACCGAATGCACCACGGGGCTCGACCTCGTGGAACTGCAACTGCAGGTGGCGTCGGGTGTTCCTCTCGACGCGGAGCATCCCACCGTGTCGGGCCACTCCATCGAGGTTCGGCTGTACGCCGAGGATCCGGCTCTGAACTGGCAACCCCAGAGCGGCACCGTCCACCACTTCGACGTGCCGGGCACGACCACCGAGTTCGACGTTCTGCGCTCGCCCGGCGTCCGCCTCGATTCCGGTGTGGTCGACGGCTCGGTGGTGGGCGTGCACTACGACCCCATGCTCGCGAAGGTGATTTCGTTCGCGGCGACGCGGTCCCAGGCGGCTACCCGGCTGGCGTCGGCCCTCGGCCGTGCACAGATCCACGGGCTGCGCACCAACCGGGACCTGTTGGTCAATGTCCTCCGGCACCCGGCGTTCCTTGCCGGCGACACGGACACCGCCTTCCTCGCGACCCACGACCTCGAGGTGTTGTCGCGGCCGCTCGCGTCGGCCGACACCCACAGGTTGTCGGCGCTCGCCGCCGCACTGGCGGACGCGGCGCACAACCGCGAGGTCGCGGCGGTGAACGCCACGCTCCCCAGTGGGTGGAGGAACCTGCCGTCCGCTCCGCAAAGCAAGACGTTCACGACAGGTGACCGAGAGATCGAGGTCCGGTACCTGCTCGGCCGGTACGGGCTGAAGGCGGACGGCTTCGACGATGTCACCCTCGTCGCGGCGACCGCACGCAGGGTCGTGCTGGACGTTGCCGGGCTGCGCAGATCGTTCGAGGTGGCGCGCTACGGCGAAGACGTGTTCGTCGACTCCGCGCTCGGGCCGGTGAGCCTGCGCGCAGAGCCGCGATTCACCGATCCGAGCACCGTGGTGGCGGAGGGGTCCCTCCTCGCCCCGATGCCCGGTTCGGTCATCCGCCTCGGCGCCGAGGTCGGCGATTCCGTGACCGTCGGCCAGCCGATCGTGTGGCTCGAGGCGATGAAGATGGAACACACGATCAAGGCACCGGCATCCGGTGTGGTCACCGAACTGTCGGTGACCGTCGGTCAGCAGGTCGACGTGGGAACGGTACTGGCAGTAGTCGAAGCAGCGCAGGCTGAAGGAGAATCATGAGCTTCATCGAGACCGAAGAACAGAAAGAACTCCGTGCCTCCGTGTCGAGGCTCGGGGAGCGCTTCAACTACGTCGATTACGTGCTCCCTCGGGCGCGGCGCGGTGAACCACTGACGGAGTTGTGGAACGAGGCGGGCAAGCTCGGTTTCCTCGGCGTCAACCTCCCCGAGGAATACGGTGGCGGGGGAGCGGGCATCTACGAACTGGCGCTGGTCCAGGAAGAACTTGCCGCGCACGGTGCCGGGCTGCTGCTCGTGGTGGTGTCGCCCGCCATCTGCGGCACCATCATCGGCAAGTACGGCACCGAGGAGCAGAAGCAGAAGTGGCTCCCAGGACTCGCCGACGGGTCGAAGATCATGGCATTCGGCATCACCGAGGCCGATGCGGGTTCGAACTCGCACCAGATCACGACCACCGCGCGGCGGGACCGGTCGAGCGGAGCGAGGGATGATGATCAAGCCGAGGGCTGGGTGCTGTCGGGGAACAAGATCTACATTTCCGGGGTCGATCAGGCCGATGCCGTTCTGATCGTCGCGCGGACAGAGGACTCGAAGACCGGCAAGCTGAAGCCTGCGCTGTTCATCGTCCCCACCGACGCCGAGAATTTTGTCAAGACGCCGATGGAGATGGACATCGTCGAGCCCGACCACCAGTTCATGCTGTTCCTCGACAACGTGCGGCTTCCGGCGGACGCACTCGTCGGCGAGGCCGACGCCGCGTTGATGCAATTGTTCGCGGGCCTGAATCCCGAACGCATCCTGGGTGCGGCCATGGCCGTGGGCATGGGACGGTACGCGCTCGACGCGGCCGTGAAGTTTGCGAACGAGCGCACGGTATGGAAGACGCCGATCGGCGCCCACCAGGGGATCTCGCACCCGCTTGCTCAAATAAAGATCGAGCTCGAACTCGCCAAGCTGATGATGCAGAAGGCCGCGGTGCTCTACGACAGCGGCGACGACTTCGGTGCCGCGGAGGCCGCGAATATGGCCAAGTACGCCGCCGCAGAGGCGAGCATCAAAGCCCTCGACCAGGCCATCCAGACGCACGGTGGGGCAGGCCTGACCAAGGAATACGGCCTGGCAGCGATGCTCGGTGCGGCCCGCATCGCCCGGGTGGCGCCGGTCAGCCGGGAAATGGTCCTGAACTTCGTCTCCCAGCACTCGCTCGGGTTGCCGAAGTCGTACTGATGTCGAACGGACAGCACATGACCGAAGTACACGCCGACCGGTACGTCCGCTACGAGGTGAGTCGCGGGTTCGCCACTCTCACCCTGGACTCGCCGCACAACAGGAACGCGATCTCCGGGAGGCTGGTCGAGCAGCTCCTGCAGGGATTGCGGGACGCCGCTGCGGACAACGACGTCCGCGGCGTCGTTCTGACCCACACCGGTGGCACGTTCTGCGCCGGGGCCGATCTCAGTGAGACCGGTGGAGATGTCGGGTCCCGGACCCGTCAGATGGCGGAACTACTGCGCGCCATCGTCGAGCTGCCCAAACCGGTGGTGGCGCGGATCGACGGTCACGTCCGAGCGGGAGGCATGGGTTTGGTGGGTGCCTGCGACATCGCGGTCGCCGGACCTCGGAGCACCTTCGCCCTCACCGAGGTGCGACTGGGGCTCGCCGCCTCGATCATCTCGTTGACCGTCCTTCCCCGCATCGACGCACGCGCGGCAGGCCGGTACTTCCTCACGGGGGAGAAGTTCGGCGCGCACGAGGCCGAGGCGATCGGACTGATCAGTGAGTCGGCGCAGGACCCGGACGACACCGTCGAGGAAATTCTCGACCAGTTCCGGCAGGCGTCACCACAGGGGCTGGCGGAGAGCAAGGCCCTGATCACGAAGGCACTGCTCGCCGATTTCGACCGCTACGCCGACGAGCTGACAGCGCAGTCCGCGAGGCTCTTCGAGTCCGAGGAAGCCCGGGAAGGCATGATGGCGTTCCTGCAGAAGCGGCCGCCCACCTGGGCCTCCGGCCCCGTGCGCGGTTGACCGCGCACGGGCGAACAGCGCAACGAGAGGAAGTGACTGCATGA
Organism: Rhodococcus sp. NPDC019647; assembly: GCF_044389235.1. Classification (NCBI taxonomy): domain Bacteria; kingdom Bacillati; phylum Actinomycetota; class Actinomycetes; order Mycobacteriales; family Nocardiaceae; genus Rhodococcus; species Rhodococcus sp. NPDC019647. Next base: position 166,666 of record NZ_JBIRXS010000008.1, read on the forward strand.
CCCGCGAACCGAAGCAGGACCGTAGCCGGGTCACGCGTGAGCATCTGCTAGAGGTCACCATCGACTGCCTCGCCGAACTGGGGTGGGGCGCCACCACCGTCAGCCTGGTGGCGCAACGCGCCGGGGTGTCGCGTGGTGCCACTCAGCACCATTTCCCGACCCGGGAAGATCTGATCACCGCCGCCCTCGAGGTCATGTTCGACGCCCGGATGGAGCAGGCCCGGCGGGAGGCCACCGACCTGCCGTCGGGGGCGGGCCGCACCGAGGCCGTGGTGTCGCGGCTCGTCGACTACTACACGGGCACTCTCTTCAAAGCCGCCCTGCAGGTGTGGACCGCAGCCGCGGCCGACCCGGAGCTGCGGGCGCGGATCGTGCCGCTCGAAGAACGCTTCGGACGGGTCGCCCACCGCACCGCCGTCGAGCATTTCGGCTTCGACGACTCCGACCCGGTGGCACACCGCCTCGTGCAGGCCACTCTCGACCTGGCCCGCGGGCTCGGCCTCGCCGACGTTCTCACCGACGACTCGAAACGCCGCGCCGAGGTGGTTCGTCAATGGGCTGCGCAACTCGACGCCGCGCTCCCACGGGGCACTGACGGCGCCGAACGGACACTCGACGCGGTGGCAGTCGACTGAACCGGGCACACCCCGGCCGGATCGGTAGAGTCAGCGTTCATGGGCAGGAAATGGGGAGTGCTCGCCGCGGTCGGTGTCGTGGCTGCCCTGGCCGGCTGCGGGGGCGGCGACGACGCCGGGACCGATTCTGCCGCCCCACCCGCCACCGGGCAGATCACCGAACCGGGACCGTTCTTCGGTCAGTGTGGCTCCGTCACGGACGATGAAGTGTCGACGGCATTCGGTATGCCCTCCTTCACCGGCGTCACCCGCAACTCCGTCGGCTGTGAATGGGAAACCGCGGGAATCGGCGGGCCCAGCGTGACGTTCTCCTGGTACCGCGGCAGTCCGATCGGCCGCGAACGGGCGGGATCGGAACTGATCGGCCGACCGGCCACCGACATCGACGTCCAGGGAAACCCCGGCTTCATCGCCTCCTCGGAGGGGATCCTGTGCGAACTCGGTGTGGAGTTCGGCGGCGATTTCATTCACTGGTCGGTGATGTATGCCGACGCCCGGCCGGCCGCCGACCCCTGCAAGGTTGCGCGGGACCTCGCCGAACTCAGCGTGTCGAGGGCGAAGTGAGCGGGGGCCAGATGATGAGCGGAGGAGTGATGAGCGGCGGACGTCGCCGCGCGGCAGAGGTTACGGCCGCGATCGTGTCGGTGGCCGGGCTGATCGCGGGATGCGGGTCGTCGATCGACGGTTCGGCCCGACCCGAAGGTGCCTCTGTCACCGGTGACACGGAGAGGTTCACCGCCCTCCTCGAGGAGTGTGACGCAGTCACCGACGAGCAGATCGCCGAATCCGTCGCGGCCGACGCCATCGAGCGTGGCTTCTTCGGCGCGATCTGCCGCTGGGATGCCGTCGGCGCCAATGGTCCGGTGAAGATCACCTTCAACTGGTTCGAGACAGGGTCGCTCGACACCGAGAAGGAGACGGGCGAGGAGCTGGGCTACAAGGTGGAGGCGTCGACCATCCAGGGCCGCAGAGCCGTGGTGATGCGGCCACCGAACGATCCCGGAGCCTGCGGGGTGAGCGTGGGATCGCCGTCCTCGGGTGTGGTCGGCTGGTGGGTGCAGTTCACCGCTGCCGCGGCGGATCCGTGTGAGGCGGCGTCCACCCTCGCCGATCTGACGCTCAACCTGAGCAGCTAGTGTGCTGGCACTCGAACCGAAAGCCCTTCCTCTCACCTCACAGCCCTTACCACCGCCCGCCCGCTTTGACCTTCCGGCGCGCCGCCGGGTATCGTTGTGGGTCGTGTCCGGCATGCCCGGGCCGATCTGTGTGCCTAGCGAGGTATTGCCGTGCGCGCGTTCGTGCAGATTTGCTGCATGGAACGAGCATCCGGCTGCCTGTGTGGGGGTATGCGACACACCCGACCGTGGGGTGCGTGCACGTCACGCACCGTCGATCGAGTGCGGGGCAGTAGCTTCCTTGCCCCAACTGCTAGATCCCTAATTTCAGAACAGCCAAGGTTGCTTGTCCAGAGCAGTCTGTTCAACACGAAGAAAGCCGGTAAATGCCAACCATCAATCAGTTGGTCCGCAAGGGCCGCCGCGACAAGACCGCCAAGGTCAAGACGGCAGCTCTGAAGGGCAGCCCGCAGCGTCGTGGCGTGTGCACCCGCGTGTACACCACCACCCCGAAGAAGCCGAACTCGGCGCTCCGTAAGGTCGCGCGTGTGCGCTTGACCAGCTCCGTCGAGGTCACCGCTTACATCCCGGGTGAGGGCCACAACCTGCAGGAGCACTCCATGGTGCTCGTCCGCGGTGGTCGTGTGAAGGACCTCCCCGGTGTGCGCTACAAGATCATCCGCGGCTCCCTCGACACCCAGGGTGTCAAGGGCCGCAAGCAGGCACGCAGCCGCTACGGCGCCAAGAAGGAGAAGAGCTAATGCCACGTAAGGGCCCCGCTCCGAAGCGCCCGCTCATCAACGACCCGGTCTACGGTTCGCCCCTGGTGACGCAGCTCGTCAACAAGATCCTCCTGGACGGCAAGAAGTCCACCGCCGAGCGCATCGTCTACCAGGCGCTCGAGCAGGCACGCGAGAAGACCGGCACCGATCCGGTCGTCACCCTCAAGCGCGCTCTGGACAACGTCAAGCCTGCCCTCGAGGTTCGCAGCCGCCGTGTCGGTGGCGCCACCTACCAGGTGCCGGTCGAGGTCCGTCCGGGCCGTTCCACCACCCTCGCGCTCCGCTGGCTCGTGACCTTCTCGCGGCAGCGCCGTGAGAAGACGATGGTCGAGCGTCTCGCCAATGAGCTCCTCGACGCCAGCAACGGCCTCGGTGCCGCTGTGAAGCGCCGTGAGGACACTCACAAGATGGCTGAAGCCAACAAGGCATTCGCCCACTACCGCTGGTGACGTCACGTCGGAGCAGTCACCTCACCGTGACTGCTCCGGCGTCGTTGCTACGTCGGGCCCTACCCGGGCTCGGCTGATCTACAACTCGAGACAATGGCCCCGCTGGTGGAACACCGGGGAGGCCGACACCCGATACACGAGCTACGAGCGGGGAAGAATCCTGTGGCACAGGAAGTGCTGACCGACCTGAACAAGGTCCGCAACATCGGCATCATGGCGCACATCGATGCCGGCAAGACCACCACCACCGAGCGCATCCTGTTCTACACCGGTGTCAACTACAAGATCGGTGAGACGCACGACGGCGCGTCGACGACGGACTGGATGGAGCAGGAGAAGGAACGCGGCATCACGATCACCTCTGCCGCGGTGACCTGCTTCTGGAACAACAACCAGATCAACATCATCGACACCCCCGGTCACGTCGACTTCACCGTCGAGGTGGAGCGTTCGCTCCGCGTGCTCGACGGCGCTGTGGCCGTGTTCGACGGCAAGGAGGGCGTCGAGCCCCAGTCGGAGCAGGTGTGGCGTCAGGCCGCCAAGTACGACGTTCCGCGCATCTGTTTCGTCAACAAGATGGACAAGATGGGCGCGGACTTCTACTTCACGGTCCAGACCATCATCGACCGTCTCGGTGCCAAGCCTCTCGTCCTGCAGCTGCCGATCGGCGCCGAGGACGACTTCGACGGTGTTGTCGACCTGGTCGAGATGCGGGCCATCACCTGGCGCGGTGTCGTGCCGACCGGTGCCGAGCCCACTATCGAGGAGATCCCCGCGGATCTGGCCGACAAGGCCGCCGAGTACCGCGAGAAGCTGCTCGAGACCGTTGCCGAGTCCGACGAAGCTCTCATGGAGAAGTACTTCGCCGGCGAGGAGCTCTCCGTCGAGGAGATCAAGGCTGCCATCCGCAAGATGACGGTCGCGTCCGAGCTGTACCCGGTGCTGTGTGGTTCCGCGTTCAAGAACAAGGGCGTGCAGCCCATGCTCGACGCGGTCATCGACTACCTGCCGAACCCGCTGGACATCGGTGAGGTTCAGGGCCACGCGCTGGGCAACGAGGAGGAAGTTCTCACTCGTAAGCCGAGCAAGGACGAGCCGTTCTCGGCTCTGGCCTTCAAGATCGCAGCGCACCCGTTCTTCGGCAAGCTGACGTTCGTCCGCGTGTACTCCGGCCGGATCGATCCGGGCGCCCAGGTCATGAATGCGACCAAGGGGAAGAAGGAGCGCATCGGGAAGCTCTTCCAGATGCACGCCAACAAGGAGAACCCGGTCGACGAGGCCGTGGCCGGCCACATCTACGCGATGATCGGTCTGAAGGACACCACCACCGGTGACACCCTTTGCGATCAGAGCAGCCCCATCGTGCTCGAGTCCATGAGCTTCCCGGACCCGGTCATCCAGGTCTCGATCGAGCCCAAGACCAAGTCCGACCAGGAGAAGCTGGGCACCGCGATCCAGAAGCTCGCCGAAGAGGACCCCACGTTCTCCGTCGAGCTCGACGAGGAGACCGGCCAGACCGTCATCGGCGGTATGGGCGAGCTCCACCTCGACATCCTCGTCGACCGTATGCGTCGCGAGTTCAAGGTCGAGGCCAACGTCGGCAAGCCGCAGGTTGCCTACCGCGAGACCATCACCAAGAAGGTCGAGAAGCACGACTACACCCACAAGAAGCAGACGGGTGGATCGGGCCAGTTCGCCAAGGTGATCATCGCGCTGGAACCGTTCGTCGGCGAAGACGGCGCCACCTACGAGTTCGAGAACAAGGTCAGCGGTGGCCGCATCCCCCGCGAGTACATCCCCTCCGTGGATGCAGGCGCACAGGACGCGATGCAGTACGGCGTCCTGGCCGGATACCCGCTGGTCAACCTCAAGCTGTCGCTGCTCGACGGTGCATACCACGATGTCGACTCGTCTGAAATGGCATTCAAGGTTGCCGGTTCGCAGGCACTGAAGGAAGCCGCCCGCAAGGCCGGCCCGGTCATTCTCGAGCCGCTCATGGCTGTCGAGGTCACTACACCCGAGGAATACATGGGTGACGTGATCGGCGACCTGAACTCCCGCCGTGGCCAGATCCAGGCCATGGAGGAACGCAGTGGTGCCCGTGTCGTGAAGGCGCTGGTTCCGCTCTCGGAGATGTTCGGTTACATCGGTGATCTGCGGTCGAAGACCCAGGGCCGGGCGAACTTCTCCATGGTGTTCGATTCCTACGCAGAAGTTCCCGCGAACGTCTCGAAGGAAATCATCGCCAAGGCGACCGGCGAGTAACCTCGGTTAAGCCGGCCGAAAGCACGACCCAGTAATAACAACCGCACTGCTGCATACCGCAAGCATCAATCAGTCCAGGAGGACACACAGTGGCGAAGGCGAAGTTCGAGCGGACGAAGCCGCACGTGAACATCGGCACCATCGGTCACGTCGACCACGGCAAGACCACGCTGACCGCGGCCATCACCAAGGTTCTGCACGACGCGTACCCGGATCTCAACGAGGCCTCGGCCTTCGACGAGATCGACAAGGCTCCTGAGGAGAAGGCTCGCGGTATCACGATCAACATCTCGCATGTTGAGTACCAGACCGAGAAGCGCCACTACGCGCACGTCGACGCTCCCGGTCACGCCGACTACATCAAGAACATGATCACCGGTGCGGCGCAGATGGACGGTGCCATCCTCGTGGTCGCCGCCACCGACGGCCCGATGCCCCAGACGCGTGAGCACGTGCTGCTCGCCCGCCAGGTCGGCGTGCCCTACATCCTCGTCGCTCTCAACAAGGCCGACATGGTCGACGACGAAGAGATCATCGAGCTCGTCGAGATGGAGGTCCGTGAGCTCCTCGCTGCGCAGGAGTTCGACGAGGACGCTCCGGTGGTCAAGGTTTCCGCACTGAAGGCGCTCGAGGGCGACCCGGAGTGGACCAAGAACATCCTCGAGCTCATGGCTGCGGTCGACGAGTCCATCCCGGACCCGGTTCGCGAGACCGAGAAGCCCTTCCTCATGCCCGTCGAGGACGTCTTCACGATCACCGGTCGTGGCACCGTCGTCACCGGTCGTATCGAGCGTGGCGTGATCAACGTCAACGAGGACGTCGAGATCGTCGGCATCAAGGAAACCAAGACCAAGACCACGGTCACGGGTATCGAGATGTTCCGCAAGCTCCTCGACTCGGGCCAGGCCGGTGACAACGTCGGTCTGCTCGTGCGTGGTATCAAGCGCGAAGATGTCGAGCGTGGACAGGTTGTCGTCAAGCCCGGCACCACCACCCCGCACACCGAGTTCGAGGGCCAGGCGTACATCCTGTCCAAGGACGAGGGCGGCCGCCACACGCCGTTCTTCAACAACTACCGTCCGCAGTTCTACTTCCGTACCACGGACGTGACGGGCGTTGTGACGCTGCCCGAGGGCACCGAGATGGTCATGCCCGGTGACAACACCGAGATGTCCGTCAAGCTGATCCAGCCCGTCGCCATGGACGAGGGCCTGCGCTTCGCGATCCGCGAAGGCGGCCGCACCGTCGGCGCCGGCAAGGTCACGAAGATCAACAAGTAGGCACCCGCCTGCCTGTGATCGGCTGATCACGCTGCACTACACGCCAGTGGCGCTCATCCTCCGGGATGGGCGCCACTGGCGTTTTCTCGTCCGACCGCGTGGGGGTCAGCGGAAGCTCAGGGCGTCCCACTCGCGGATATCTCCCGGCAACGCGATGCCCTCGAGGACGAAGGGGTCGTTCGCGACGAACGCCTCAGCTCGCTCCCGGCTCGTGAAGATCGCCATCGACCCGTTGGTCACAGGGTCGTCGAACGGGCCGATACTCAGCAGACCCCCTCGAGCGGAGAACTCGTCGAGGTACGCCAGATGCCGCGGGTACACCTCGGGGATACGCGCTGCACTGTCCGGATCGGTCGCATAGAACACCACATATTCCATGAGCCCGAACGTACCGAGTACGTGCGGGTGCGCGGGTCAGCTCTCGGAATTTTGTGCGGGCTGATCGGCCCGATCGAGGTGCAGCAGGACCTGGGTGGCCACCTCGTTGTCACCGACCGTCGCCGCAACCCAGGCGGCGATGCGCTCCGATGTGCGGGTGAAGTCGGCGAGGTCGATCGTCGGATCAGCGGTCACGACGACGGACAAGGTGGGTAATCCGCGTTCGTTGACTGCCCGTGCACGGGTCTGCCGCACCCCCGGGTACCGCTCGAGCTCACTCGACACCCCGTTGGCGAGAGACCCGAGGTCCACGGTGACGAAGGTTCCGGAGTCGCGGTCCGGCACCGCAACGGGCGCGGTGCGTCGCCTGGTGAGATCGAGTGCCAACAGCACCGTTCCGAACAGCACACCCCCGACGACCGCCGCGGCGAGCGCCCACCCCCACCAGTCCTCCTCAGGCAACGAGGTGACCCGTGCGCGGTCGTAATGCGACACCCATTCCCGGACGATCGGTACGCCGAGGTCCCAGGCGACGGCGTAGGCGCCCACACCGAAGAGGATGAGGCCGACGACGAGGACGATCAGACGATTGACGGCGGCGGTGCGATGCGTCATGGCTTCACCTGCACTCGGAGTTCGGGGGCGGTACCGAGTAGTGACAGGGTCGGTTCCACCGCTTCGCGGACCGAGATGGCGACGTCACCGGCCGAGAACGCTTCGCTGCGCACCACTCGAACGGTGACGTGCCTGCGGTCGACCGTGGTGTGCGCGGACTGCACGCCGGGAGCGGTGCGGGCGTGACTGCTGCAATGGCGAGCGAGGTCGGTGGGTCGAAACCAGACGATCGGTGTGTCGCCGACTCGAAGTGGCAGATGTGTGCGTGGTCGGGGTTTGACAGCCGCGACGATGAAGACGACGCCGAGCACTATCGCGCTCACCGCGGCCGGGACTATCCACTCCGACCAGTGCAGTCGTCCCAGCCACTCCACGGTGTTCCGTATCCAGGGTGCATTCGCGAAAGTGCCTCGCATGATGAGCAGTTCGCGCGCCGAGACCAGTGCCAGGCCGAGGGCTGCGACGGCGATGATGATGGCGGCCGGTACCGCGGCCGGGGTGGCCCGCGGTGTGCGCGGTCGGAGCGGGACAATGGGCGCGTCCGGAGCGCGGGAGTCGTCGTCCTGGTAGGGCGTGTCCGGTGAACTGTCCTCGTCCGGCGCTGCCTCTGTTCCAGCGACCACGATGTTCAGTTCGCACACCGGCATCCCGGTCAGATCCTCGATGCGGCGGCTCACTTCCGAACGCAGCCGCCGGCTCAGGATGTCGAGACGGCACGGCCAGCGCATCGCGATGTACAGGTTGATGGCGACGGCATCGGCGCCCGTGGACACATCGGCGCGGGGGAGTTCGCGACCGGTGAGCCGGGACAGTCCGCCGGACTGCCGGACCACGCCGGGTACCTGCAGGGCTGCGGCGACGGCGATCTTCACGATGGCGCGCTCTTTGATGACCAACTCGCCGCGCAATCCGGACGCGTCGTAGTCGGCGGCCGCCTCGTCGACACCGGCAGCCGATCCGGAGGGGGAGGGTTCAGCCACGGCCACGGCTTCGGAGGATGGCGCCGAGGTCGAGGTGACCGTCCCGGTGTGCACCGACGGCCATTCCAACCGCGCCGAGAAGTACCGCGAAGACGAATCCGCTGAAGCCGCCGAGGATTCCGGCGATCGCGAGGAGTAACCCGACGACCAACCCTGTGACTGTACTGTTCATTGCGTGTGTCCTGTCTCGGTCAAGAGATCTTCGATGGTCACGTCTACGGGGACGTTCACCAGCGATTCGACGGCGGCCCGTACGTTTTCGGCGGTATCGACGACATTCGCCGGGTAGCGCACGGCTACGTGAACGGCGCACGACGACGGACCGATGGTCACCCCGGTGACACGACGGCCGGGCAGATAGGTCGCGATTTCCCCGAATTCGCCGCCGTGCAGGGCTGCGACGCCGGGAGTGGCGAGGACGGCGGCGGCGACCCGTTCCGACAAATCTTCGGTGCCGGTGTCCGGCAAGGGCGACCCGGTCACTGCACCCTCGGTTTGAGGTCCGACTCGGCCACGATATCGGGTTCCTCGAGCATGACATCGAAGACGGTGATGTTCACTTCCGTCACCTCGAGCCCGGTCATGCGCTCGACGGCGGCGATGACGTTGCGGCGGATTCCGACGGCGAGTTCGTGTAGTGCGACGCCGTATTCGGCCACGATGCCGATGTCGATGGCGGCCTGCTTTTCCCCGACCTCGACGGCGACCCCTTGGGCGTGATTGACCCGTGCGCCGGGGATCCGGTCACGGAGAGCGCCGACTGCGCGGGCGGTACCGCCACCCACGTCGTAGACGCCGTTGATCTCGCGAGTGGCGATGCCGGCAATCTTGGCGACCACGGCGTCGGCGATGATGGTCCGCCCCTGGGAGCTGACGAGTTCCGGCGTCGCTCCGGCACCGAACTGCACGCGGCTGCGCGCGCCTGAATCGCTGGTCATCGTGGATCCTTCCGAGTCGCCTGCCTTGTTCTCAACAGTAGTGATACCCGACCGTACGTGTGGCCCGACACAAGCTATGCGTCGATGGGAAGTCGCGAGCGCCGGTGGGCGAAAAATATCTGATATTGCTCCCGGGTAGCATTCGAGTGATCCAGGTAACAACACGCACTACCGAAGGACATCGATGGCTGACGTGCCCGCCGTGGACAGCGCTTCCCCGGAAAAGCCGACTCCGCCGGAAGAGGGCATAGGACAGGCGGCGCCCGGCGGGGAAGCTGCCCCGCCGTCGGCCGGGTGGAGGTCAGGGACGGCAATCGCCGGCGTGCTGTCGGTGGTGGCGCTGGTGCTGTTCGCCCTCAGCGGGTACTTCGCCTACTCGCACTGGCAGGCCGAGCGCGATGCCCGCGAGCGGTCGGAGATTCTGGACGCCGCCCGCCAAGGGGTCGTGAACTTGACGACCATGAACTTCGAGCGCGCCGACGAGGACGTGCAGCGAGTGCTCGACGGCGCTGCGGGAGAGTTCCGCGACGAGTTCGAGGCGCGCTCGAAGGACCTCGTCGCCGTCATGCAGGAAGCGCGGGTCCAGTCCGAAGGTGAGGTGCGGCAGGCCGCGATCGAATCGCAGAGCGGCGATTCCGCCGACGTCATAGTCGCGGTCGCACAGAAGGTTTCGAATGCCGGTGGCGCTGCGGAAGAACCGCGCGGACAGCGGATGCGGGTCACGGTGCAACTCGACGACGGCCGGTACAAGATCGTGAAGGCGGGGTTCGTGCAGTGAACGCAGAAGAGAAGGTGCGATGGTGGTCGCGGAACCCACGCAGGTTGGTCTCCGTCCTGGCTGCACTCACCGCGGTGGCGGCTGTGCTGGCCGCAACCCTCTACGTGACGACGTATCGAGCGGACCAGCGTGTCGATGACGACGTGCGTGCGGCGGTGACCGACACCGCGTCGCAGGGCGCGGTGGCCCTTCTGTCCTACACGCCGGACACCGTGGCGAGCGTCGTCGATACGGCCCGCGGTCGTCTGACAGGAGAGTTCCTCGACTATTACTCGAAGTTCACCACGGAGGTGGTGGTGCCGGCCGCGCAGGAGAGCCAGGTAGCCACCGAGGCGACGGTGGCGGCGGCCGGTTCCGTGGACGTACAGGCCGACACGGCGACAGTGCTCTTGTTCGTGAACCAGACGACGACGAGTGCCGCGGAACCCGAACCGGTTACAACGGCGACGAGTATCAACGTCGAACTCACGCGCTCCGGCGACAACTGGCTGATCTCCGGCTTCGATCCTGTCTAGTCGGCGCGAGTAGCGTGTGCGCGCATGAGCACTCTCCAAGAGGTCGGCGAACGCGCATCCTGGCGCTGCTGGCTGTGTGACGAACCGGTGGATCCCGACATGTCGGTCAACGATCCGCGCGGACCCAGTATCGACAGCGTTGTCACCGCGAAGAAGGCGAAGGCGAAGGGCGGCGCCGAACGCCTGGCGCACCGCGCGTGCAACACCAAGAAGGGCGCGGTCAAGCCGGTCGTGCCGTGGCCGGACCGGTTGTTCGTCGTCGATCCCGCACCGATCATCGGCGTGGTCGAGCAATTGAGCCGCAAAGGCGGACGTGTCGCGGTGGCGCGCTGCCCGGGAAAGTCGGATGCCGAAGAGGCGTCGGAGTGGCTGCTCGACCGGTTGTCCCGGTTGGCTCCGGACCTGCGGGTGGAGTCGCAGATTGACGCTGCGGGTGGTGCGTATCTGCTGGTCCTTCGTACCGCCTGACCCGTGAGTACTTGTTAACCGTGGCCGGTTAACAAGTACTCACGGGCGGGGAAGCCGCACGAGGGAGTAACGTCGGATCCAGAACATGAATCCGACCTCGAGTGCGAAGGAATCCCGATGAATCTGGCTTTGACCGACGAGGAGCTGGCGTTCCGTGACGAGATGCGAACGTTCTTCACCACGCAGATTCCGGCGGAGATCCGTGAGCGGTATGCGCGCGGAGAAGAGGTGGGGAGGGAGGGGTTCGTCGAGTCGCAGCGGATCCTGAATGCCAACGGGCTCGCGACGCCGCATTGGCCGGTGGAGTGGGGCGGCCGGGACTGGACGCCGGTGCAAAAGCACATCTGGTTGGAAGAGTTGCAGTTGGCGTCGGTGCCCGAGCCGCTCGCGTTCAATACCGGCATGGTCGGCCCAGTGATTGCGGCGTTCGGTTCACAGGAGCAGAAGGAAAAGTTCCTGCCGCCGACCGCGAATCTCGACATCTGGTGGTGTCAGGGGTTCTCCGAGCCCGAGGCCGGCTCGGACCTGGCGTCGCTGAAGACCCGCGCCTTCCGCGACGGCGACGAGTATGTGATCAACGGTCAGAAGACGTGGACCACGCTGGCGCAGCACGCGGATTGGATTTTCGTTCTCGCTCGCACCAATCCAGATGCGCTCAAGAAGCAGGCCGGTATCTCGTTCATCCTCGTCGACCTGAGTACGCCTGGGGTGACGGTGCGCCCGATCAAACTCATCGACGGCGGCCACGAAGTCAACGAGGTGTTTTTCGAGGACGTTCGGGTGCCGGCGGAGAATCTCGTGGGCGAAGAGAACCAGGGCTGGAGTTACGCGAAGTTCCTCCTCGGCAACGAGCGCACCGGGGTGACCCGGCTCGGATTTTCCAAGGTGCGTGTGGCGCAGGCGAAGAAACGCGCCGCCGAAATCGCGGTCGGGGACGGCACCTTGCTGGAGGATCCGCTGTTCGCCGCGCGAGTCGCGGAACTCGAGAACGAGATCATCGCGTTGGAGTTGACGCAGTTGCGGGTGGTGGCGAGTTCGGCCGACGGGAAGCCGAATCCGGCGTCGTCGTTGCTGAAGCTGCGGGGGTCCGAGCTGCAACAAGCCACGCTGGAGTTGTTGACCGATGTCGCGGGACCGGACTCGCTGCCCTTCGCGGCCGGTGAGGGTATTGCCTCGCCGCTTTGGGCGCAGCGGACGGCACCGACGTATCTGAACTACCGCAAGGTGTCCATCTACAGCGGATCGAGCGAAGTGCAGCGCAGCATCATCGCCTCCTCGATCCTCGGATTGTGAGGGGTGTGTCATGGATTTCGAACTGACCGACGAACAGAAACTGCTGCGTGACACCACCAGGGAACTGCTCGGCCGCAGCTACGACGCGGAGAAGCGTAATGCCGTCACCGACACCGAGCAGGGGTGGAGCCCGCAGGTGTGGAAGCAACTCGCCGAGGTGGGACTACTCGGTTTGAGCTTCGCCGAGGATGACGGCGGAATGGGCGCTGGTCCAGTCGAGGTGGCGTCGGTGATGACCGAAATCGGCCGCCGGCTCGCCCCGGAACCCGTCCTCGACGCGGTGCTCGTTCCGGGCGGGTTGATCGCTGCGGTAGGCAGCACGGAGCAGCGCCGCCGAATCCTGCCGGAGGTGTCGGAGGGCAACCTGTTGCTGGCGTTCGCCGATCGGGAACCGGGGGTGCGGTGGCCCTCCACCCGAGTCTCCACGACCGCGAAGCAGGACGGCGACTCCTGGACGGTGTCGGGGATCAAGAACCCTGTCCTGCACGGGGGAAGCGCGAACACGCTGGTCGTCACGGCGACACTCCCCGGTGGTGGGGTCGGGCTGTTCCTCGTCGACGCCGACGCTCACGGGCTTACCCGCACGGGTTACGCGACTCACGACGGACTGCGCGCCGCGCAGATCGAACTGTCGGATACTCCGGCGGAGCCGCTCGGTGAGGGCGGCGATGCGTCGTCGGCGATCGAGGGCGCGCAGATCCGGGCGCAGGCGGCGTTGTGCGCGGAGGCGGTCGGCGCGATGGAGGAAGCGTTGCGGTTGACGACCGAGTACCTGAAAACCCGCAAGCAGTTCGGTGTCCCGATCGCGAAATTCCAGACCCTGACACACCGGGCGGCGGATATGTATGTGCTGCTGGAACTGGCTCGCAGCATGAGCCTGTACGCGACGATGTCGCTGGCCGACGGAACCGTCGACCCGGTGGTCGCCTCTCGTGCGAAGCTGCAGATCGGGCGTTCGGCCCGCAAGATCGGGCAGGAAGCGATCCAGATGCACGGTGGCATCGGTATGACCGCGGAGTATCCGGTCGGGCACTACGTCAGCAGGCTCACCGCCATCGAACACACCCTCGGCGGCTCCGACGACCATCTCCGCGTCCTCGCGTCGGCGACCACCCAGGGGACCATCAGCATTATTTAAAAGCCCCTGTGAGTACTTATTAACCCCGGGCGGATAATAAGTACTCACAGGGGTTGGTCTCGGCTTGGTATCGAATTACGGCGTTTCCGACGTGTCGCGCGGGTGGTGGTGGTGTGACGCGGATAACGTTCTGCGCGCAACGCCAGAACTCACGGGGGACGTTCGTAATCTCGGTGAAGGAGTATTGCCATGGGGTCCGGTCCAGTCAAAGCGATCATGTGGAGCCTGCTTTTCGTGGGACTCGTCGGTGCGGGAGTCGGGATTTCCGAACTGCACGTTCAGTGGACGGTCGCGTCGCTGATCGTCGCTTCAGTCTCCGGTCTTGTCCTGCTCAGGATTCGCGCCGACGCGCACCCCGAACTGCACAGCGACCGCCGAATGGCCGCCGGCTAGACCCGCGTCACTCCCTTTGAAGACTGTCTGCCCACCTGCGAATGTCGCCGCGTTCCAGCGCGAGCGCCAGCAGTTCCGGAAACTTGTCCGGTGTGCAGGCGAACGCGGGAATCCCGAGAACACTCAGGGCCGCCGCGTTGTCGTGGTCGAACGACGGGGCGCCGTCGTCGGACAGTGCCAGCAGCACGATCACCTGGACCCCGGCAGTCTTCATGGCAGACATCCGCCGCAGCATCTCGCCGCGGATTCCGCCCTCGTACAGGTCCGAGATGAGCACGAACAGCGATTCGGCCGGTCTGTCGATCAGCGACTGGCTGTAGGCGATGGCCCTGTTGATGTCGGTGCCGCCGCCGAGCTGCGTGCCGAACAGGACGTCCACGGGATCGGACAGTTTGTCTGTCAGATCCACGACGGCCGTGTCGAAGACGACGAGCGAAGTTTTCAGTGCGCGCATCGATGCGAGAACGGCGCCGAAGACGGAGGCGTAGACGACGCTCGACGCCATCGACCCCGACTGGTCGATGGCGAGGACGACGTCGCGGTGCACCGACGGTGATCGACGTCCGTGCCCGATCATCCGTTCCGGCACCACGGTCTTGTACTCGGGAAGATAGTGGGCGAGGTTGGCGCGGATGGTGCGGTTCCAATCGACGTCGCGGAGCTTCGGATTGGTGGTGCGCGCAGCCCGGTTGATGGCGCCGGTCACCGCGGTCCGTGTTTTCTGCGCGATGCGTTCCTCGATCTGCCGGACCACTGTGTCGACGACCATGCGGGCGGTGGCTTTGCTCGTTTCGGGCATCACCCGGTTGAGGCTCAGCAGCGTGCCGACGAGGTGGACGTCGGGTTCGACGGCGTCGAGCAGTTCGGGTTCGAGCAGCAACTCGGTAAGTCCGAGCCGGTCGACGGCGTCCTTCTGCATCACCTGGACGACGGTGCTCGGGAAGTACGTCCGGATGTCGCCGAGCCACCGCGCCACCTTGGGCGCCGAGCTTCCCAGGCCGGCACCGCGGCGACGGCTACCGCTGTCCTCATTGTTCGCGTCGTACAGGGCGGACAGTGCCCCGTCCATCGCGGCATCCGACTTGGAGCCGAGCCCGCCCGTCGACTCCTCGGCGGCGTCACCGAGCAGCAACCGCCACCGTCGTAACCGCTCGACGTCTTCGCTCACGACGGCACTCCCAGAATGTCGGCCACCGTGCGGGTCGCGACTGCGGCCCGCCGCGGGTCGATCGGAGCTGCAGCTTCGGTTCGGTTTCCGCCCTGCACTGACTGGCCGATCGCCTGACGTTCCCCGGTGTCGAAAGCGCCGAATGTTCGCCGCAGCAACGGCAGCGTGTCTACGAAGTCCTGATCACCCAGTCCCGATAGCCATGTATCGAGCAGGCGGAGCAGTTCCCGATCGTGGACGAGAAGCAGGCCACCGCCGCCGAGGAAGCCGTCCACCCATCCTGCCTTCGCGGACGGTGTGGCGCCGACGGACAGTGCCCGCGACAACCTGGTCGCGGAGTCGGTTTCGCTGATCGCGCCGGCGTCGCGGAGCAGCCGGACCATCCGGCCGATCACCAGGCCGTTCACATCGCTGCGATCGACGAGCCCGGCGAGAGCGCCCAGCCATCGTTTCGACGCGCGATCCTCGTCGCGGAGCATCACGGCGGCATGGACACCGTCGATCGCCCGGCGCATCTCGATCGCGCTGTCGTCGTCCAATCCCGACAGCGCCGATCCCAGTCCCGCGCAGATCCGCACCAGGAGGCTGTCGTTGACGCGGGAGAGGGACGAGATGTCGGTGCCGCGGACGTCGCCGTAGCGGAGGGTCCGGGTGAGGGACGGCAGCGCATCCATCAGATGCATCACGTCGTGGTCGAGGGCGGCGGCCGTGTCGAGCGCACGGAGCAATTCGGGCAGCGCATCGGTGAGGTTCGACAGCAGCGCCTGCTCGAGAAGTGCGGTGAGCTGGGCGAGGGAGACGTGCTCGTCCGACGCTTCGGCCCGTACTTTGGCGGTGGCCGCGGCCTCGACTGTCGTTCCCCAGAGCGATGCCTCGATGATGGCGACGGCGAGTTCCGGCTTCCAGGTCAGTGACCACGTCTCGCGGAACGTCCCGGTGGCGTTGATCTCGCTGTCCGCGGGAACGCCCCACCCGACCCCCAGTAGCTGCAGGCGGTGGAGTAACCGGGAGCGCGTGACGTCGATGTCCTTGCGGAGATCGAGGTCGAGGGTCTTCTCCGTGGCCTGTTGCTTGAGGCGGAGCGTTTTTGCCCGTGCACGCAGGTCGGCGTCGAGCGGGACGGTGGGTGTGTCGTCCGGGACTCCGCCGAGTGCCTCACCGACCACGAGTCGCCGGGTGATCAGGTCGAGCAGGACGTCGTTGCCGTCGCACATCACGGCGCGGGTTGCCTCGGTGACCTCGGACAGGCCGGCCAGGGGACGTGAGCGCATGGCGGCCAGGGTGTCTGCCAGGCGTACCGCCTCGATGACGTGCGCGCTCGACACCGGGAGGTCCTCGGCGCGCAGCACGCGGGCCACCTTGGTGAGCCATCGTGGGATCGTTCGGTCGCCGGCGGTGAAGAGGTGGTGGTACCAACCCGGTGAGGTAATGCCCGCTCCGTACCCCGAGGCCGTGGACAGACGCGAATGGGTCCACGGAACCCACGTCAGTGAGGTCTTGATCTTCGGCAGGCCCTTGAGGATTTGCGCATCGGCGGTGGCGGGGCCGAGGGGCCCGGAGAGCGCCGGCGCATGCCAGGCGCCACAGATCACCGCCACGCGCTGAGCGCCGCCCTTGATGGCCTTGCGCAGCGTTTGGAGCATGTAGGCCTCGCGTCTTCTCGTCTCCTCGTCGAGGTCGGTGGCATTGCGCAGAACGGACATCGCTTCGGTGATGGCATCGAACGAGTCTGCGCCGGTGCCGGATTCGACGACTGCGTCCCACCAGCGTTCAGTGTCATCGTATCCGGCAGCCGCGGCGAGCTGGGCCAACGGGTCGGTGCGATCGGTTTCGGCGGATTCGGCGGCGAGCGTGTGGGCAGCCGGGAGATCACAGAACCGCACGTCGACTCCGTGCTCCGCGGACCACGAGAGTGCCTGCCACTCAGGGGAAAACACTGCGAAAGGCCAGAACGCAGCCGTCCGCGGTTCCCCGGTGGCGTAGGCCAGCAATGCCACCGGCGGTTTCATGGCGTCGGCGGCCGTCAGTGCGATCAGCGGGTCGGCGTCCGCGGGTCCTTCGATCAGGACTGCATCGGGAGTGAACGCTTCGAGTGCGCGTCGCACCGACCGTGCCGATCCGGGCCCGTGATGGCGGATGCCGAAGACACGGACATCGGAACTCACCCGGTGACCTCCCGGCAGGCTCGGTAGAAGTCCGACCAGTCCTCGCGTTCACGGACAACCGCTTCGAGATACTCCGTCCACACCACCTTGTCTGCCACCGGATCCTTCAGTACGGATCCGAGGATGCCTGCGGCCACATCAGAGGGCCCCAACGTGCCGTTGCCGAAGTGCGCGGCGAGCGCCAATCCGTTGGTCACCACGGAGATGGCCTCCGCGGTCGACAATGTTCCGGACGGCGACTTCAGCTTGGTACGACCGTCCGAGGTGGCGCCGGAGCGTAGTTCGCGGAACACGGTGACTACTCGGCGAATCTCGTCGACCGTCGCGGGGATTTTCGGCAGTTCGAGTGAGGCGCCCAATTGCTCGACGCGCCGCGTGACAATGGCGACCTCGTCCTCCTCGCTGGCGGGCAGCGGCAGGACCACCGTGTTGAAGCGCCTGCGGAGTGCGGAGGAGAGGTCGTTCACACCGCGGTCCCGGTCGTTGGCGGTGGCTATCAGGTTGAAACCCTTGGTTGCCTGCACTTCGATGCCCAATTCGGGCACCGGCAGGGTTTTCTCCGAGAGCACGGTGATGAGCGCGTCCTGCACGTCGGCCGGAATCCGGGTGAGCTCCTCGACTCGGACGATCCGGCCGCTCTCCATCGCGGTCATCACCGGGGAGGGGACGAGGGCTCCCGCGGTGGGGCCTTCGGCCAGGAGCCGGGCGTAGTTCCATCCGTACCGGATGGCCTCCTCCGGTGTTCCGGAAGTTCCCTGGATCAGTAGCGTCGACGTTCCGGAAATCGCGGCCGAAAGATGTTCGGACACCCACGTCTTGGCTGTCCCGGGGACACCGAGGAGCAGGAGTGCCCGATCGGTGGCGAGGGTAGCGACTGCGACTTCCATCAACCGGCGGGGGCCGACGTATTTGGGGGTGATCACGGTGCCGTCGTCGAGTTCGCCCCCGAGTAGGTACGTGACGACGGCCCACGGCGACATCTTCCAGGACGGCGGCCGCGGCCGGGTGTCCTGGGCGGCGAGGGTCGCGAGTTCTTCGGCGTAGTCCTGCTCGGCATGGGGACGCAGCAGGTCGGCCTGGCCGGCCACGATCTCGGTCACTCGAGCTCCTTCAGCAGCGTTCGGCGGTGTTCGATGTTGGCGGCGGCCGTCGAGAACGCCTGCTGCCAGCCGGGGTCGCGGGTGCGTTCGGCGGCCGCGTGGAGCAGGGGAACCGCACTGAACGGGAAGTGTGTCTCGGCGCTGCGCAGCGTCGAGTAGTGGCTGTGCCGGGACAATTGTCCGAGCTCCTTGCCTGTCGAGGCGTGCCGCACCGCGATGTCCTCGAATCGGGCGATGATGCGTTGCGCAAGTTCGAGGGGCCACGGGTGCGGGAGATCGTCGAACAGTGCCGCCCCGTCCACGCCCAGCAGGTAGGAGTCGGCGTGGCCGGCGAGTATGTACTCCAGCCGCTGCCCGGCGGGAACGAGGGGGACGACGCGCCGCTCGGTTTGCCTGCCCTGTTTGTGCAGGAAGGCGGACGCCCATCGCGGGTTGCGCTGCATCACTGTCGCGTTGACCCAGGCCTCGGTCATCACATCACGCCATTGGTCCTCGATGCGGATGTCCAGGGCCTGGGATGCGGATCCGATCATGTCGTCCCACACCGACAGTGGTGCCGCGGTGACCACCATTCGCAGCCACCAACTCCGAATTCCCTTGTTCTTGAAGTGCACGTTTTCGATGCCGTCACGCCGCGCCGAATCATCGAGCGAACCCGGCATGTTTACCACGAGGCGGGTGCGGAGAGGCTTCTTCTCCACCCGCACCCACGCGCGGGCGCGGGCGGCCATCCGCTGCGCGTACGCCGAGCGGGGAAGTTGGCGCAGCAACTGGACTGCATGCTGGCGAACATCTTTGCGCCGGTCGTCGAGTGCGTGCTCGAGGAGGGCGGCGTCCGCGTCGCCGAGCCCGGTGGCCAGTGTTGCGATGAACGCGGCCCGGTGCTCGCCGCGTTCGGTATCCCACGTTCGTCGCAGTTCCGCCGTGGCGGCCGCCGGATTCACCGAGCGCATCGCCGTGAGCCACTGCAGACGTTCCGGATGGGAGCCGCGATGCCACACCTCGAGGCGATCGGCTGTCCGCCGGAGCATCAACCATTCCGGGTTCTGGGCGGCCAGCCACTGTCCGCGTGGTCCGGTGAGCCGGAGAATGTTCTCCCGGTGCGTGTCGTTGCTCCGTGCCGCGGACATCAGGTCGGCGACGAGATGATCCGGCGCCCGGTACCCGCGCTCGACGGCTACGGCGAACCACTCCGTCAGTGTCCACGACTTGGCGGCGAGCAGTTGCATCAGGTGGTCGGCCGCCGTCGGGGGCAGTTGCACTCGGTCGTCCTCGTCGGCGGGCGCAGGCACGACGTGCAGGGAGGCGGTGACCCCGCCGGCTCGATGGGCGTTCTCCAGAGCGGCCGCGCCCAGCAGCACTTCGGCAGGATCGCCGGTAATCGATTGCGCCAGTTGCCCCGTGGCGAGGTCCTGCAGTGCGGGAGTGGACCGGGCTGTACCCAGGAGAGCCGTCGACAGAAGCTCGCTCATCGTCGTCTGCCTGCCGTGCGGGTCGAGACGGACGGTGCCGTTGTGGATACGAGCGAGTGGACGACACCGCGGTCGAACACGGACACCGGAGTCAGTGCCTCACTGTTCCAGTCACCGCACACGGTGACCGGGTGGCCGCCGGAGATGCCGAGCAGTGTCCACAGATTCCTCTCGTCACCGGTGACCGGCAACGCTCGCCCTTCGGCGTCGACCAGCAGCCATCCCTCTTCCGTGACCGTCGGCGTGACACCGCCCAGCAACACGGGCCACGAACGAACCCACGGGTCGGCGCCGATGACGTGGGCGAAGGCGTCGAGGGCCGGGTCGATGCCTCCCGCGGGGAGCGTCGTGAACGGTTCTGCCGCACCGTGGCCGGCGCCCCACTGCGCGCGCAACGGCGCGGCGCCGGGATAGAAGTGCAGATCTGCGTCGACGAGGGAACCGAGCGGCGGAACGGCGTTCGCGAAGTTTGGTGTGCCGTGGGCGAAATCGAGCAGGAGTGCCCAACGGCGGTGATCCCGGCCGAGTAACCACACCTTGCGGGTGAAAAGCCGTTTCTCTTCGGTGGTCTGGGAGCCCAGCACCATCCACCGATCTCGCACAGCCGGTTCACTACGCACCTTGTCGGTGGAGACCGGGTATCCCACGTGGGCGCGGACCGTCGCCCGCAACGGCTCCGGCAGTTCGGGGAGACGACGATGCGCGACCACGAGTAGATGCAGCTTGGCGTACTCGGCAAGCAATCTCACCGGCCAGTCGGGGCGCAACGCGACGGTGAAGGCGAGCCGACGCAGCGCCGATGCGACGCCGGGAGCCTGTGCGTCGACCATTCGGGCCGCAATGGCATCGAATGCGGCGGGTGACGTGTCCGTGGATCCCAGCCCACCGCGGATCTGATCGGTGAGCCACAGGTCGAGTTCGTCGAGGCCCGCGGCCACCCGATCGGCTCGACGTTCGGCAGCCTTCCCCTGGGCGGTCGACGGGGGAGCGGGCGGACCGGGTTCGCTTGCCCGCGTGGCGCGTCGTCCCAACCATTCGCGCGCGAACGGCGGGAGGTCGGCCGCGTCCGGGACCCGCCCCTGTGACCAGAGCAGGAGTAGCCCGAGCGCGTGCTTGCAGGGGAATTTCCGGCTCGGGCACGAACATGAGAAGGCTGGCCCGTCGAGATCGACCACGGTGCGGTATGGGCTCCTGCCGCTACCCTGGCACAGTCCCCACAATGCGGTGCCGGTGTGGCCGGTATCCGACCACGACGCCGAGAGCGTGCGTGCGGCAGCGAGAGAGCCGGCATCGGCCGCGACCGATGCGACCTGTCCCTCCGACCAAGGCGACGTCACGTCAGTCACCGTAGGCGAGTAGTCCGACATGCAGGGAGGAGGGTGCGCTCACAGGCACGGTCTAGGTGGGTGTGGGAGTACCGGAGTCGGGCAACCCGTCCGCGGGCCGGGGTGGGTCGAACAATCCCGCGATGCTCGATATCCGGTCGGTGGAGTCTTCGACGGCGATGTTCTCACCGGTCCGCAACCACCCGTTCCGCAGTGAAGACGTCAACCAGTTGTCCAGCGCCGCCTGCGTCTCGAACTTGAGGACGATGACGCACACAGCGGACGTACTGCTCTCCTTGAGCCATCCGCCGCCGAGGAAACCGGGGAAGAGGCGTGCCAGACCGAGGCCGACCTGGATCCAATCGGCGAATTCTTCTTCGCACCCCTGGCTGACCCGCCGGACGATGGTCGTCGTCACGGACGTGTCGACGACGTCGCCCGTTCGGACGCTGTCGGCGGTGTTCGTCACTGTCGTTACCTCGGATCCTGCTTGTCTATTGGCAAACTACCAGCGGCTCGGGAGCTGCACACTGTCCACTTGCCTCAGAGTTGATAGAACGGCGCGGCGTACCGGAACATTCCCGACAGGGCGGAGTCCCAGTTAGTGAGACGACGAACCTGGAAATGGGACGACCAGGAAGGCTCGTCCGGTTCGATCCCGAGGGAGGATCCGGCGACGAACCCGAACCGGGGGTAGTACTCGAGGTGGCCCAGCAGTGCTACCAGCAGTTCGTCACGGGAATCAGCGGCGCCGAGGGCGGCATGCATGAGCGCCGAACCGACCCCACCGCGCTGGTGGCTCGGCAGCACGCCGATAGGGCCCAATGCCAGCACCGGCGTCGAATCAACGGTGGCCCGGGTCAGACACACGTGTCCGATCACCGAGTCGTGCCACTCGGCGACGAAGGACAGCGGCGGAATCCACGCCGGGCTCGAGCGCAGTCGCTCGACGAGGTCGACCTCGACGGGGGCGTCCCCGTCGAAGGCCTGGCGATGGACCTCGGCGATCGCGGCGACGTCGTGGGCAGTTTCCCGTCGGATGAGCATGGTCGACAGCCTGCCGCGAGAATTCTGTCCGTCGCAACGACTTTATGCAACGGTTTGCTGCTGGCCGATAGCTGGACCCGGAGCCCGCGCACAGAAGGTTCTGAGCGATGCCGGGCAGATACCGCCGCAGCATCAGGAGTCGGCACTGGGCGAAGCGTTCTCCAATTGTGACCCTCGAGGGTTTCCCGCTTTCGGGTTTTTCCGGGTCGGGGATAGCAGTATGAGCACCACGCGTGAGTGTGTCGGCCGCCGGGGCGGGTCGAGGAGCGGCGAGGGAAGTGGGTGCGAGTGGCCGAGGCGCGGGAGTCTCGATATAGTTGCAGTGTGCAACACAACGAGGTGGAATCGGGTGAGTCGTCCGCATCGGGCGTCGTGGCTGTCCATGACGAACTCGTCCGGCTCGTCCGCCAGCTCGTCGCCGGCGACGGACCTCCGGCGGGTTCGCCGACATTCGCTCAACATTCGCTGCTCTCGTACATCGCCCGTAATCCCGGATGCCGGGCCACCCAGATCTCCGAGTCCTTCGGAGTGCACCGCTCCACGGTGTCGCGCCAGCTGCGTGTCTGCATCGACGAGGGGTGGGTGCGGGCCGAGGCCGGACCGCTTCGCAGCGGCCATCCGCTGACCCTCACCGACGCCGGTGTCGCCGTGCTTGCGGGTGCGGATGCCCGACGGGTAGAGGAGGTGCGCGACCGGATGGCGTCCTGGTCGGACCGTGACATCGCCGCATTTGCCGATCATCTGCGCCGATTCCGTCATGGCGGCGACGACCCCTCGCGGCGCCCCTCGACCTTCGAGAGCAACGGAGACGCCACCCGTGCGTGAGTTCACGAGCCCGCCGACCTTCAGCGTCTCCGAGCACGAGAACGCGGTCTTGACGGTGTTCGCACATGCGGAGAGCACGCCCGACCGGGTGATGTACGCCCGGCCGGAGGCCAATGGCTGGGTCGACGTGACGGCCAAGGATTTCGCCGCACTCGTCACCGGGGTCGCGAAGGGCCTCATCGCCCATGGTGTCCGACCGGGCGACCGGGTAGCACTGCTGTCGTCCACTCGGTTCGAGTGGTCCTTGCTCGACTACGCCATCTGGGCGACCGGTGCGGCCTCGGTTCCGGTCTACGACTCCTCGTCGCCCGATCAGATCCGGTGGATCATCGAGGACTCCGGGGCGGTGGCTGCCGTGGTGGAGACGCCGGCTCATGCGGCGAGTTTCGAGGGCGACGGCATCCCGTACACGTTGAAGCACATCTTCACCATCGACGAAGATGCGGTGGGCACCCTCATCAAGGACGGACGCTCGGTCGACGACTCCGAGGTGTTCAAGCGAGTCGTCGCGCTGACCGCCGGCGACCTCGCGTCGCTGGTATATACCTCCGGTACCACCGGAAGACCCAAAGGGGGCATTCTCACGCACCGCAACTTCTTGTCGGAGGTGCGGGCTCTCCTCGCTGCGCCGATCGGGGATGTGGCGCGTCCCGGCAACCGTGTCCTCACGTTCCTTCCCTTGGCACACGTCCTTGCCCGGGCGGTGTCCCTGGCGATGTTCGAGGCGGGGGCTACCCAGGCGCACTGGTCCGATTTCGGGACGGTCACGGGAGAATTCGAACGTTTTCGCCCGCATACGATCCTCGGTGTTCCACGGGTTTTCGAGAAGGTGCGCGACGGTGCCGCCCGTAAGGCGGCGTCTGGTGGTGGCCTGCAGAAGTGGATCTTCGACTTCGCCGAGACGACGGCCGTCGAGTACAGCCGGGCCCAGGACAACGGTGGGCCGGGACCGTTGCTCGCGCTGCGCCGCGCCGTCGCCGACAAGTTGGTCTACGCCAGGCTGCGGGCAGCCTTGGGCGGCGACTGCTGGTGGGCGATCTCGGGAGGCGGAGCGCTCATGCCGAGCCTCGGGCATTTCTTTCGCGGGATGGGCGTACCCGTGTACGAAGGTTACGGACTCACCGAATCCACTGCCGCGCATTGTGTGAACGTTCCCGGGGCGCAAAAGATCGGAACGGTGGGCAGGCCGCTCGGCGGACAGGGTGTGCGCATCGCCGAGGACGGTGAGATCGAATTGTGCGGTGACGTCGTATTCGGCGGCTACTGGCGCAACGAGCACGCCACTCGGGAGGCGCTGCACGACGGCTGGTTCCGCACCGGTGATCTGGGCTACCTCGACGACGAAGGCTTTCTCACCATCACCGGACGCAAGAAGGACCTTCTGATCACCGCAGGGGGCAAGAACGTGTCACCGGGGCCCCTCGAGGATCGGCTGCGCTCGCACACACTGGTGTCGCAGGCCGTGGTCGTGGGTGACGGTCGCCCGTTCATCGGTGCGCTGCTCACCGTCGATCCTCAGGAATTCGACAAGTGGAAGGCAGCCCACGGGCGACCTGCCGACGCATCGGTCGCCGATCTGCGCGAAGACGAAGAATTGCGCGCGGAGCTTCAGGATGCCGTCGACGACGCGAATACCACCGTCTCCCACACCGAGTCGATCAAACGGTTCGTCATCCTCGACCGCGACCTCACCGAGGCGGACGGGGAATTGACGGCTACCTTGAAGATCAAGCGTCCAGTTGTGACCGAACGCTTCGCCGACGATATCGATGCGCTGTATCGCCGGACCTGACCGGTTACCGTGGCGACATGACGACCGCTTTCGTTCTGTCCGGTGGAGCGAGCCTCGGAGCCATCGAGGTCGGAATGCTGCAAACGCTCATAGGCAGGGGAACTCGCCCCGATCTCATCGTCGGCACTTCTGTGGGAGCGCTCAACGGCGCTTGGCTGGCGGCCGGGTCCTCGGAATCGGATCTACGTGAACTGGCCGATCTGTGGCGCGGGCTGAAGCGGAGCTCGGTGTTCCCGACCGGCCTGTTCACCGGCTTCGTGGGTTTCGTCGGGATCGACAATCATCTGGTCTCCAACCGGGGAATCCGGCGGATTCTCGAGAAGCACCTGCGCTTCGGGCGGATGGAGGACGCTCCGATCCCGCTCCACGTGATCGCAGCCGATGTGCTGACCGGCAAGGACGTTCGGCTGTCGAGCGGTCCCGCTGTCGATGCCGTTCTGGCCAGCGCTGCCATTCCGGGAATTCTCCCGCCGGTAGTCGTCGAAGGTCGCGCGCTGGTGGACGGTGGCGTGGTCAACAACACCCCGATCTCGCATGCCATCGAACTCGGTGCCACGACGGTGTGGGTACTGCCCACCGGATATGCCTGCACGCTGTCCGAGGTTCCCCGCAGCGCACTCGGGATGGCTCTGCTCGGAGTGACGCTCGCGATCAATCAACGCCTCGCGCTCGACATCGAACGTTACGAGGGCGCTGCCGATATCAAGGTCGTGCCACCCCTCTGTCCACTGGACACCAGCCCCGCAGATTTCGGCGACGCGGACGAGTTGATACGGCGGGCCCGGGAGCAGACTGCGCAGTGGCTCGACGAGGCCCCCGTCGAGGTCGGGCAGGCAGACCTGCTTCTGCCACACATGCACAGATAGAGCTTCAGCGGCTACGCGGACACTGTAATCCCAGTCACATCACCGCAGATCGACACGGGCGCAGCGGTGATTTGATTTCACCGTGGGGTCGCTACTGTGAGTGCATGGCGGTCACGGTGGAGCGGGCAGTGCTGGATCAGGCGGAGGACATCGTCCAGATGCACTGGGACGCAGAGGATTGGCTCGCCGAGCAGCAGATCGACCCGCCGTGCCGCGGTGATGTATCGCTCGCCGATGTGCGTGAGCAGATCGAGGCCGTAGAATGGCGCGTCGCGCGCTCCGGTGGAATCGTGGCGGGCGCCCTGCGCGTGCTGCGCGCCGATCCCGACATCTGGGTCGACGACGAGGTTCCCGCTACCTACGTCGCGCGGGTGATGACGGACCGCCGCCATGCGAGCCCAGGGTTGGGAGCGAAACTGTTGCGGTGGGTGGACGAGCACGCCCGGAGCGAGGCCGTGTCCGTCGTCCGGCTCGAATGCGTGGAAACCAACAGCCGACTGCGCACGTACTACGAGGAGCAGGGTTTCTTCCTGGTGGGCCGCCGCGACTTCGAGGTCGAATGGCCCAGCGTCGTGCTGTTGGAAAAGGCCGTTCGCTGATGATCAGAGCGGATCGAGGATGCGGTGCAGGAATTGCCGTAGCCGCTGCCCGGTCGGATTCGTCAGTAGGTCCTTCGCCGTACCGCGTTCGAGGACGACGCCGCCGTCGATGAACAGCACCTGATCGGCCACCTGCTGCGCGAACCGGATTTCGTGAGTCACGATCACCATGGTCCAGCCCTCGGTCGCGAGATCACGGATCACGCGGAGGACCTCGCCGACGAGTTCGGGGTCGAGTGCAGACGTCGGTTCGTCGAACAACATCAGTTTGGGCTTCAGCGCGAGCGCCCTGGCGATTCCGACGCGCTGCTGCTGGCCACCCGAGAGTTGGTACGGGTACTGATCCGCCTTGTCCGCCAGGCCTACTTGAGTGAGCAGTGCCAGGGCGTCGGCGCGCGCTTCGCCTTTCGGCCGCTTCTGGACGACCACCGGACCCTCGGTGACGTTCTGAAGCACTGTCTTGTGCGGAAACAGGTTGTGGGCCTGGAACACCATGCCGCTCTGTGCCCGGAACCGAGCCAGGGTGGACCGGTCCACCTGGGCAGCGAAGTCGACCGATACCTCACCGATCGAGATCACGCCGGCGTCCGCGCGGTCCAGCGCATTGAGTGTTCGCAACACCGTGGTCTTTCCCGAACCGGACGGGCCGATGATCACGGTGACGGTGCCGGGCAGGACCTCGAAGCTGATGTCGCGCAGCACGCGATGTTCACCGAACGATTTTTCGACGCCGGAAACGTGGAGCAGTGGGGTGCGGGTGTCGGTCATCTGGCCACATACCTGTCGAGTCGGGCTTCGAGTCGGCCCTGAACGGCCGAGAGGACGATGCAGATCGCCCAGTAATACAGCGCCGCGACACCGTACAGGGCGAAGAAGTCGAACGTGGGTGCGGCGGCAAGTTGCGCGACGCGAAACAGTTCGGTGACGAGGATCGTCGAGGCGAGGGAGGTGTCCTTGACCAGCGAGATGAGCGTGTTGGACAGCGGCGGAACGGCGACCCGGGCCGCCTGGGGGAGCACGATCCGCTGCAACGTGGTGGTGTATCCCATGCCGATGGTCTGGGCGGCTTCCCACTGACCTTTCGGGATGGACAGGATCGCCGAACGAATGACTTCCGCGGCGTAACCCCCGACGTTGAGACTGAACGCGATCACCGCCGCCGGGAACGGTTCGAGCGTCACCCCGAATTGCGGCAACGCGTAGAAGACGATGAACAGCTGCACCAGCAACGGTGTGCCCCGGATGATCGAGATGTAGAAGCGGGCCGCGATCGACAACGGCGTGATCGAGGAGATTCTGGCCAGCGCGACGAGTAGGGCAATGACCAGTCCGATGGTGAAGCTGACGAGAGTCAGCGGAATCGTCATGGTGAGTGTGGCCTTCAGCATCGGCCACAGGTTGTCCAGGATCAGTTGGATCGTTGCGTCGTCCACTCCGGCGCTCCTCGTGCGTGCCGGCTCAGTTACTCGGCGCGGACACGTCGGTGCCGAAGTACTTGTCCGAGATCTTCGCCAGTGTGCCGTCGGCGCGCAGTTCGGCGAGCGCCTTGTCGATGTCGGGCATCAGGCCGCTGTCCTTCCGGGCAGCGAAGGCCTGTTCGCTGGTGTCGCCGGTCTCGGTCGCGATCTTCACGCCCGCGTCATTCGTCTGCTTCTGATACTCCGCGACGGCGAGGTTGTCGTTGACGGTGGCGTCCACTCGTCCGTCCTTCAAAAGTGTGATCGCTTGTACGAAGCCCTCCACGGACTCGACGTTCGCCCCGGCGTCCCTTGCGACCTGGGCCCAGTTGCTGGTCGCGGATTGTGCTGCAGTCTTTCCAATCAGATCGTCGAGTCCGGTAATCGAGTTGTCGTCGGCGCGGGTCACGATCACACCCTCCGACACCGTGTAGGGCGTCGACAGGTCGTACTTCTGGGTGCGCTCGTCGTTCACGGTGACCTGGTTGGCGACCAGGTCGTACCGCCTCGCTTCGAGGCCGGCGAAGATGGAGTCCCACGGGGTCTGGGTGAACTCGACGGACACACCGAGTTTGTCACCGACGGCGCGGATGACCTCGACGTCGTAGCCGGTGAGCTGACCGTCGGGGCCCTGGTAGCTGAACGGGGTGTAGGTGCCCTCGGTGCCTACCTTCAGGACGCCCGCCTCGCGCACCTGGTCGATGACCGGGCCGGAGTCGGAAGTGCTGCATCCTGCCAAGGACAGGGCGGTCACAGCGGCGATCAGGATGGCCGGAAGTGTGCGTCGCACGGAGTTCCTCCTCATTCGGCGGATCAGCTCACCGTACTTGTCGAGTGCGGTTCGGAGAGGATCTTCCGGGCTTCGAGCGCGCGCTAGCTTCCGACCGTCTCCCGGAGAAAAGCCAGATCCTCGGCTAGCCCTTCACCCGGCGTTTCGAGGACTACAGGTGCGCCTGCCGTGCGGACGACCTCGGCGAGCAGTTCCGGGTCGATGGTTCCGTCGGCCAGGTTGGCGTGCCGATCCCGCGCGGAGTTGAACTCGTCCCGCGAGTTGTTGAGGTGCACGAGGTCGATGCGTCCGGTGATGGCCTTGATGCGCTCGACCACACCCACCAGGTCTTCACCGCCGGCCCAGGCGTGGCAGGTGTCGAGGCAGAAGCCGGCACCGAAGTCGCCGACCTCCTGCCACAACCGGTCGATTGCGTCGAAGTGGCGGGCCATCGCGAAGTCGCCACCTGCCGTGTTCTCGATGAGGATCGGCACCGGGAAACCGCCCTTGTCGGCTTGGCGCTCGAAAAGTTTGCGCCAGTTGACGATCCCTTCGTTGACGTCCTCACCGTCGCGGACGTGGCCGCCGTGCACCACCAGCCCGAATGCGCCGATGTCTGCGGCGGCCTGAGCCTGCTGCGCCACAGCGTTGCGTGAGGGCATGCGGAGCCGGTTGTTGAGGCTCGCCACGTTGATCACGTAGGAGGAGTGGACGACGACGTCGATGGGACTGTCGCGGATCTCGTCGGTCCGCGGGTGCGTGGGCGGTTTGTTCCACTTCTGGGGGTCGGTGAGGAACATCTGGATGATGTCGGCCCCCAGTCGTTCGCCGTATCCGATCGGATCGTCGTCCTGGCGGACATGTGCTCCTATGCGCATGCACTCAGGGTAGGGGGTGGGTGTCGGGTGTGGGGCGCAACACCTGGCCGGGATGCGGGTCGATTCGGGACGCACGGACCCGGACACGCCGACACCCCTCGCTCCGTGTGCGGGGCGAGGGGCTCTGTGTCGGCTGGTCTTTGTCAGGCGGGCGGCGGTGGCGGCGGCGGCGGCGGTGGAGGGGGCGGCTGCGACGGTCCGCCGGGCGTCGATGTGCAGAATTGGCAGCTGTCTCCGAGGTCCTTGGGTAGTGGCTTCGGATTCGGCTGATGGCAGTTGATCTTGCAGGGAGGCGCGGCGGAAGCCACAGCCGCCGGACCCACCATCCCGATCGACAACGCAGCGGCGGCTCCTACGAGCGCTGCGATCACGCGGGTTCGGGGTGAACGACTCTTCGACATCTGGTGTTCCTTCTCGGAGGCAGCGAGGGTGTCAGCTCGGCGTTTCTGACGTGATTCCATCTTGTGCGAGCGTGTTCGGTACTGATACCGACCCCGGGGTGAGGATCAGGCCACCCTGCGCAGAGCAGGCCTCCCTCAGTCGGCGACCCCGATGTCCTCGTTCCACAGTTCCGGCTGGGTCTCGATGAACTCGGTCATCAAGTCGATGCAGTGCTGATTGCGGAGAACCGTCACATCGACCCCGTGCTCCCGGAGCCATTCGTGCCCTCCGGTGAAGGTGACGCTCTCGCCGATGACGACAGCCCCGATGTTGAACTGGCGGATCAGTCCACTGCAGTACCAGCACGGCGACAGCGTCGTCACCATGACGGTCGAGCGATAGTCACGCTGACGTCCGGCGGCCCGGAAGGCATCGGTTTCACCGTGCACCGAGGGGTCGTCGTGTTGGACGCGACGGTTGCGGCCACTGCCGAGGAGGTCTCCGTTTCCGGCGAAGAGGGCGGCGCCGATCGGGATGCCGCCTTCCCGGGCGCCCAGTTCCGCTTGGGCAACCGCGGCCGCGAGCAATTTTTCCGGATCGAGGGTGAGCCGGGTGGGCTTCGGCGACGTCGACATTCGTCAGCGCTCCGCTGTTCCGGAACTCTGCAGGATCGCTATCGCCGCCCGCGTCATCATCGGAGCAAGCGACGGAAGACTGTGCCCGTCACGCGCGCGCAGATTCGTGCGCAACAGTTCGTCGAAGCCCCCGACAAGTAGCCGCAGAAGGTCGTCGGGCAGGTGGGGGAGCGTGCGATCTTGCTGACGGGCGAGCTGATGAAGTCCGCGCATTCGATCGAGAAGGCTGTCGAACATCGCCTCGCGGGCCTGCCGAAGCTCCGGGGTGGCGAACGTCTGCACAGTGAGGGCATACGCTGCGCCGGGTTGTGCGGCCAGGACGTCGAGGTAGCGCTGAATGTGGGCGCGCAGCTGCAGCTGCCAGGGCAGCGTGGTGTCTGTGGCCGCGTCGAGTTCTTCCGCCATGATCCGGGTCGCGAGCGCGCACACGGCGACGAAGCACTCACCCTTGTTCGCATAGAACTCGTAGAACGTGCGTCGGGACACGCGCGCGGAGGCGATGATGTCAGCCACTGTTGCTGCCGCGTAGCCCTTTTCGGCCAGCACGTCGAGGGCGGCGAAGTCGATGCGGTACCGCTGGGAGGCCGCTACCGCCGTCGGGTCGAGCCGATGGCGGCCTGCGGGAAGTGGCTCAATGGCTGTGGATCCTGCCGACTCGCGCATGATGTCAGGGTAGACGTGCACCGAGCCTGTTCGTCGTCGCCACACCTGCCGCACCGTTTCGGCGCCGGTGCCGGTGGGCGAATCGAAGAATTGAACTGTTTTCCAGAAACGCCGGTGTTTCTGGTGTGAAATACCTAGCATGTCGCGCATGGGTTCACACCGCTCGCACCGAGGTCACCGGGTTGCCGCGTTAGCTGGAGTCCTCGCTGTCTGGCTCGTTGCCGCGCCCGCGGTCGCAGACCCGGTGACGGATTTCCTTTCCGTCCAACGCACAGCGGTCGATCACGCCGAGTGCGGACCGGGGTCGGATCAGGAGTCGGGGATGCAAGGGCAGGTGCCGCTCGCGGACCGCCGGAGTGGACGCAGCCAGCAACCGTACTCGTGCAACCTCGGACTGGTCGGCCAACTCCAGGGTCAAGGGGCGGGAATCGTCAGCGCCGCGTATGGCAACTGCGTGTATGTGGGATCGAATATTCCCACCCGGCTCGACCGCCCCGGCCCTGGCGTCCAGGTAGTGGATGTATCCGATCCGGCCCGCCCGCGTCACACCGGGACCCTCATCGAACCGCCGATGCAGGCAGGCACCTGGGAGTCGCTCAAGGTCGATCCGGGGCGCGGTCTCCTCGCGGGCACGGGCGTCGGACTACTGACCGGCATCGGTGGATTCTCGATCTACGACGTATCCCAGGACTGCACGCGCCCGCGGCTCCTCAATCCGGGGGCGGGAACGCAGCTGTCGCTCCCGCTGCCGATCACGACGCACGAGGGCGGCTTCTCGCCGGACGGCCGAACATATTGGGCTGCAGGCACTGCCGGCGGCCAGTTGTCGGCTATCGACGTCAGTAACCCGGCCGAACCCCGCGTGGTCTGGACGGGCCTGACCGGTGTGTCGAACCACGGCTTCGGGATCACGCCTGATGGAAACCGCATGTATATCTCGACGCTGGCGGGCATCACCGTGCTGGACATCAGCGCCGTCCAGCGCCGCGATCTCTTTCCCGTGGTGCCGCACGTGGGCCGTAGACTGTGGTCGGACGGTCAGCTCACGCAGCACACCATCCCCGTCACTGTGGACGGCGCACCGGTCATCTTCACCGTGGACGAAGGCGGATCCGGTGGCGTGAAGGTGATCGACTCGTCCGATGATGCGAATCTGCGCTTGATGAGCACGATCAAACTCGAGGTGAACCTGCCGCAGAACATGGACGTGTGGGCCCAGGACAACGGTGGCAACGGTGCCTTCGGTTACGACGCGCACTACTGCAGTGTGGATCGGCCCGTGGACCCCACCGCGCTGGCGTGCGGCTGGATCCAGTCCGGAATTCGCGTCTTCGACGTCCGCGACCTGCACGACATCAAGGAGATCGCGTACTTCGTCCCGCCGGGGCAACCGGACAAGGCCGGTCAGCTCGAGAACTCGACGCACGCGACCCTGGGATCGATAGTCGGCCTTCCGCTGATCGGATCGATCGCGGTCGCGCGGGCCGCGCTGGAGGGCGATATCAATGGAGCGGGCGCGGTCGGGCCGGGCACCCGGCCGATCGGAATCGACATGTCCAGCGATTGGTGCATGTCGCCTCCGGAGTTTCGCGGCGACCAACTCTGGGTGACGTGCATGGACAACGGCTTCCTGGCGCTGCAGTTCCAGAACGGTGTGTACCCGCTGACATGAAACGTCTTGCTCTCGCGGCCGTAGGCGTCGCGTGTGTCCTTCTCGGCGTGGTCGTGGGGGCGTGGTGGCAGCACCAGCCCGACCCGCCGCGCGCCGCCACTGTGTCGCTCGAACCCCTGGAAGTGGGCTTCGCGCAGGACATGTCGAGCCATCACCTGCAGGCGATCGAACTGTGTCACGCCCTGGCGTCTCCGCGGGAGCCCATGATCGATGCACTGTGCACGCAGATCACCTCCGCCCAGAACCAGGAGATCGGTGTGCTCAGCGGCTGGCTCATGTTGCTCGACCAACCGCAGACTTCCCCGCAACCGATGGCGTGGATGGGAACCGGCCATCACCACTCCAGCGCCCACATGCCTGGAATGGCGAGCTGGACCGAGATGGACGAGCTTCGTCGGCTCACGGGACCGGCGGCCGAGGCGGCCTTCCTTCAGCTCATGATCCGCCACCATCGCGGTGGCCTCGACATGGCCTCCCACGCCGCCCAACACGCCACCACGCGGGCGGTGGCGCAGCTGGCGACATCGATGATCAAGGAGCAGAGCGAGGAGATCGGCGTCATGGAGCCGCTGCTGGCAGCCCGCGGCGTGGAGCAGCTTCGGTACCCGTAGCTCTGTGAGGTAATTGATTCGTTGATGGAGGCGTCGCTTTGCCTTACTCGGGGTACTCGATCGCGATGCGGCTCGGCGTGCTCGATATCGGTTCCAATTCTGCACAACTGCAAGTCGTGCATGCCGCTCCGGGGGCGCCGCCGCTTCCCATGCATGCCGTCAAAGCAGCGACCTTGCTCGGTGGAGCGATAGGGCAGGACCAATGCCTCGACGCGGACGGCGTCGACCGGGTCTGCCAGGCTGTCACCCAAACGTTGGATGCGGCGTATCGGTACGAGGTGGCGCAGTTGTACCCCTTTGTCACGGCCGCGATCCGTGATGCCGCGAATCGGGAATACGTGCTCGACCGCATCGAGCAGGGATGCGGTATCCGACCGCAATATCTCACCGGTGCACAGGAGGCTCGACTGACATACCTGGCCGTCCACCGTTGGTACGGGTGGTCGGCGGGCCGATTGCTCAACATCGACATCGGAGGCGGGTCGATGGAGATCGCCCTCGGTCGTGATGCCGAGCCAGACCTGGCGCTGTCTTTGCCATTGGGCGCCGGGCGACTGACCCGCGCGTTCCTCGGTGAGGTTGATCCCCCGGCTCGCACACAGGTCAAAGCGCTTCGACGGTATGTGCGTGACACATTGCGCGAACCGGCGGATCGGCTCCGGTGGGAGGGTCAGCCCCGACGTGCTGTCGCCACGTCAAAGACCTTCAAACAGTTGGCGCGCCTGTGCGGCGCGCCGGCCCAACGGAAAGGGCCTTTCGTGCGGCGCACCTTGTCGCTGCGGGACGTGCGCAAATGGATTCCACGTCTTGCCGCGATGGGCGAAGAAGAGCGAGCGACGCTGCGAGGCGTCTCCGAGCTTCGAGCCCATCAGATCCTCGCCGGCGCCATCGTCGCCGAAGAGGCCATGAGTGCGTTGAACATCGCCCAAGTGGAGGTCAGTCCGTGGGCGTTGCGGGAGGGGGTGATTCTCCAACACCTCGCGTCGGTGACCGATGCCAAGAACGACCTGCCGTTGCATCCGCTGACACCCCGCCCGGCACAGACGTCGGCGACCGTCACCACGTTGACGGACAAACTGATTCCCCGGAACCACCACCGTTGATCCGGCCGGCGTGACGCCGCCGAGTCATCCTGTGTGGTCTACAACCGTCCGGGTAATCGGACAGTGCCGGACCTTTCCAACCGAGGAGACACATCATGCCGCGGTCATCGATCAAAGATGAGAAGGTATACGAGGAAGTACGCAAGGACGGCGCGTCGAAGCAGAAAGCGGCGCGGATCGCGAACGCGGCCGCCAAGCGCGGGCGTTCCGGAACCGGCCGTAAGGGCGGAAAGTCGCAGTCGTACGAGGACTGGACCGTCGACGAGTTGAAGAAGAAGGCCAAGGATGTCGGACTGTCTGGATACTCGTCGAAACGGAAAGGCGAGCTGATTGATGCCCTGCGAAACCACTGACGGCCGATGACACCGTCCGCGCCTGGTCGCGCCGTCGTGAAGGGCCTCTCACCACACGCGGAACTTGCTGTCGGACAGGGTGAATCCGTGCCCGACGTCGCTTGTGCAGGCAACACCCGTCGTCTCTTCGACATGGCAGGCCAGGTCGTTCACGCGTAGCGACCTGCCGTACGGCAGTACAGCGGCGGGCGAACCGCCCAGCGGGTAGTACCGAGGATCACCCGCGCTGATGAACTGACCCGAGCGGGAACCGGTCACTTCGACGGCGTTGGGCGGCACCCGGATGTCTGGGGCACCGGATCCGGGAACCTTCGGAGCCGACTCCGGCATCTGGCCGTGGCAACCCGCCGTCGGGAGGTCGCCGCCGGTCAGGATCGCGCAGTGAAACTTGGTACTGGGCGTCGTGAAGTAGAAGCTCCCCGCCGCGGTACCCGCGTAACGCTGCGGATCGACTTCCGGGGTTCTCGCGGGCGCGCTCGTCACTGCACTGGGAACCACGCTCGGAGTTGACGGGGCCGCACTCCGCATCGAAGTAGGAGGCGTCGACGTGGTCGTTTTCGGCGGGGTAGTGGCGGAAAAGGTGGTCGACGGGGCGGTCGCGGCGCGGCCGTCGACTTTCTGGGACAGTAGTGGGGAGCGATCTGCCCAGAAGCCGGTGTCCAGGAGGTCCGATGTCGGAGAGCGGCCAGTCCCCGTACGGCGAGATCCAGCCGATGATCGACACCGATGAGGAGCGTAGGGCTCGGATTTCTTTCGAGGTTCGGCGTTGGTGTGAGCGAGCCACTATTTCGGGAACGCACCCGCCGTTGTCCGATCAGGCTGCCGTGTTGATCGCTGCCGGACACCTCGACGCGGCCACTCGGCAGGTGCTCGCGAACCGCCGTCGCACCGGCAGGACGATTCCATCGATCGGTGGGTTCGGTCACCTGCGCCTTCTGACCGACGAATATCACCAGGTGGCCCATCGTTGCGACACCCTGCGCCCCGGGCCGGCGCAGCTGCTCTTCAAGTACCGCGCCACCGAACTCGCCAGGAAATTGCAGGCATATCGGTCGGCAGTGGTGATGTCGACAGCGCATTACGGTAACGGTGTGCGGGCGATGCGCCGTGATCGGCGGGAGGGCGTGCATCTCGACCTCGAGCAACGTGAGGCGCTCTTTCGAGCTTTGCAGCGGACGCCGACACCGTTAACCGGAAGCCCCTTCGAGCGGGCTGCGAAAATTGCGCGAGGTACCGCTGCTGAACGGATCGGCCAGGCGTCGCAGAACACTGTGATGGCGGCGGCCGGAAGAAGGGTGGCCGACGCGCTCGGCCGCGGCGTCGACCTCGACGAAGACAGCTTCGCCGACGGTTACGACACGCTCCTCTACGTCGCCGGAATGCTGTACGACAGGATCGACGGGTCCCCGGTGTGGCGCTCCGAGCACTTCGCTGTCCAGCGGCACCAACTCGACCTCGCCGACGAGCTGACGCAAATCGCTGTCGACACCGTGGCGTTGCGCGGCATTCGCCTCGAGCTCGACGACGCACTGCGCGTCACCCACTCCGACAGCGGTCGACGGCAGATTCAACTCCGGCAGACTGCACTGACGCCGGTGTGGGACCAGCTGGTGGACCGCGTTGCGGCGCTGGCACGCATCGGTGACCTGCTGTCCCGAGCCGAAGTGCAGTTGCGCTCCGTGCTGGCCGTCAACCGGGCGATGAGCCTGGACAGTCGAATCGACGACCTCATCGCCCGCTCAGGCGACCGGGAACTATCGGCCGTGAACACCCACCATGTGGGGGATCAGTTCGACGGGGTGGAAGAACTGATGCTCACCTACCAGTCGGCGCTGTACGGCGACATCGCCGAACTGACGGCGTGGTCGGGGAGCCCGGAGCGCAAATAGAGCCCGCTACATCGAGCCGGCGCGCACCCGTGTACCCAACCTAGGGCCGAGGTCGCGATCATATTGCGATGTCGCCTCGCCGGTGTTCGATGGCGGCTTGCCGCTCGGATTCGGACATTCCTCCCCACACTCCGAAGGGCTCCTCGACAGCCAGCGCATGCTCTCGGCACTGGACGATGACCGGGCAGCGGTTGCACAGCTGCTTGGCTCGCAGCTCACGCTGCTTCCGGATGCGCCCGCGCTGTCCGTCCGGGTGGAAGAACAGCGACGAGTCGACGCCACGGCACAAGCCATGCACCTGCCACTCCCACACGTCCGACAGTGGCTTGGGAAGGTCCGTATATGAAGGCATGTGAACTCCTCGATCGTGACGTGACGTAGGTGGCGGCGTTCTCGCCACCCGACGCTCACCAGCCCGCACTGCTGGAGCGCGGTGAACATGTGAGGAGACCTGTACCCAGAAACGCGATCTGTCACGCACGCGTCAGAAAACTTTCACGGAGCGGCGTCGGGTGTTGCGTCTCGGCCGTGCGTGCCGTCACCGCGTTTCGAGCACGACCATGAGGCCGACGGTGGCCTCGCCCGCCGAGATGAAGAGTGGTCGCACGGTCCCGATATCTCTTGGCACAAGTCCTATGGAAAGCTCCTCATGTTCAACTTCCGATCAACCGGGTAATCGGCTGCCCACGACGCCGGGGAACACACGCCGCGGCAGTTAAAGAAGGAAGAGCACATGGGCGAAGGGCACCCGATCGATCCAGCCAGCATGCTGGCCACCCACTTTCCGCGCGACCTCACCGATACGGTGATGAGCGATGAGTCGGCCACTGTGGTCCTCGACATCGCTGGTCACGGTCACTGGACCGTGTCGATCGACAGTGGTGTCGCGGAACTCCGCAGTGCGGACGGACCTCGCAAGCCCACGTGCACCATCCGGACCGACGCAGACACGCTCGCCGATGTCCTGATCGGCCGGCGTAGTGGGGTCGACGCGTTTCTGGACGGCGACCTCGTCACACGCGGAAGCCTCGCGACGGTGCTTCAGATCGGCGGGGCGTTCGCGCCGGACGTCGAGTTGTCGACGCGACCGCAGTCGCGGGAAGTCGACGCAGGTGGCGTGCGCACGGCCTACCTGGAGGCGGGCCGAGCCGACGCGCCTCCAGTCGTTCTCCTCCACGGCCTCGGTGCCACCAATGCATCCATGCTTCCGGTGCTGGCCGACCTGGCCGAGGACCACCGCGTCATCGCGCCCGACACCCCCGGGTTCGGTGCATCGGATGCACCGTGCTGGACCTACACTGCCCATCAGCTGTACTCCTGGCTTCGCGCTTTCCTCGATGCGGTCGACGCCCGCGGCGCCGTCGTCGTCGGTAACTCTCTCGGTGGCCGCCTCGCACTCGAGTTGGCCATGCACGATCCCGAGGCGGTCGCCAAGCTGGTCCTGCTCTGTCCGTCACCGGCGTTCCGCCGATTCCGGCAGTTGGTACCACTCGTCAAGTTGCTGCCCGTGGATGTGGCGCGCCTACCCGCGGCCCCCGTGCCGCGCCCGGTTGTGATGGCGGGCGTGAAGGCGATGTTCGCCGACCCGAACCGAGTGCCACAGAGCTGGTTCGACGCTGCCGTCGACGAATTCGAGATTGCCATGAGCTCCGGTGCACACCGTCGCGCTGCGCTGTCGGCCTTGTTCAACATCTACACCGAGGAAGCCTTCGGCGATACCGGGTTCTGGGGACGACTCCCCAACCTTCGGACACCGGCGTTGTTCCTGTGGGGAAGCGAGGATCGGCTCGTTCCGGCCAGCTTCGCTCGCCACGTCAGCGAGGCGATGCCTACCGCGGAATCGGTGGTCATTCCTCATTGCGGGCACGTTCCTCAGCTGGAACTGCCCGCTCTGACGATGAAACTGGTCCGCGAATTCCTGAGCTCGCAACGCACTCCGAGCGCGCAGGCGTCGACCGAGTATGACTTGGCTCTGGGCTGAGCTCGGGAGCACTCCCGCATCAACACCAATGGCCGGGTGTATCGCGCATCCGCTGACCGATCATGCGGTAGGCATGGCAACCGGCGAGATCGGCAAGTATGCGGGAGCACCTGACAAACCGCACGTCCCACCACGGCGGGCGACATGCTTGGCCACGCGCTTGTGCCACATGGGTTTCGCCGTCGCCAACGGGTGATCTTGTCGGTCCAGCCGGCGAAGTGCCGGACGTTCCTGCGGTTTCCTGACAGTAAACAACGCTGCTAGGATGCGGGACATGACGACTCGACCGGAGACCGGGATTCACCGCGACACGGGTGATCCTGCGCCCGTCGAGCGTGAGGTGCCGTCCGATACGCCGACCGGCCCTGATCTCGAGAAGGTGATCGGCAAGCAGGTGCGCGCCCTCCGCAAGGCCAGTGGGCTTTCCGTGGGGGACATGGCGGCAAAAGTCGGGATCTCCAAGGCGATGTTGTCGAAGATCGAAAATTCGCAGACCTCGTGCAGTCTGTCGACGTTGGCGCGGCTGGCGGCGGGACTGGACGTACCCGTGACATCACTGTTCCGGGGTGCGGACACTGCCCGCGACGCCGTGTACGTCGAGGCGGGCCACGGTGCGGTCATCGTCGGGCGAGGGACCCGGGTGGGGCATCACTACGAACTTCTCGGCGCACTGCGCGGGCAGCACAAGCGACTCGAGCCGGTGCTGGTCACACTCACCGACGCCAGCGAGACGTTTCCGCTGTTCCAGCACGCCGGCACCGAACTGCTCTACATGCTCGAGGGTGTCATGGTGTACGGGCATGGTGAGGCCGAGTACACGCTGCGGCCGGGGGATTCGCTGCTGCTCGACGGTGAAGGTTTGCACGGTCCCAACGATCTCGTGCGGTTGCCGATCCGATTTCTCGCGGTCACCGCATATCCCGACCACCACGAGGACTGACGGCGGTCATCGGGATTTCTACCTTCCTCCGCCTCCGCACCGGGCGTAGAGTGGCGGTTGGTTCGAAAGGTCGTGGTTACGGTGTTAGCGACAGTTCAGATAGCGTCCGACGACGGGTCCGCGCTGCCCTTCGATCGTCTGGAGCCGGTTTACCTGGCCACCGCGGGCGCGATCGGGCTCTACTACTTCGACTACGGCACCGATGCGCGGATGAGCTCGGACGAGCTCGGCGACTTCTACCTCGTTCAGATCCCGCTGTCGGGTACAGCCCGAATTACCTCTGGCGCTGAGGAGTTCGATTCGACGATGTCGGTCGCGTCGATTCTGCAGCCGGGGCGCCCCGCGACCATGCAGTGGCATGAAGGGCAATCTCAGCTGATCATCCGGCTGGCGCGCCGAAATCTCGAGGAGCACTTGCAAGAAATCCTGGGGAGCCCACTCGCTGAACCGCTGATATTCGAGACGCAGATGGAACTCGGAAGCCCCGCAATCCGCGGCTGGCGTGATGCGGTCGAGCTTCTGGAGCACGAGGTGGCGAATCATGATCCGATTACTGCAGATTCGGCCGCGATGGAGGAATTCGACACGATCTTGCTGAGTCAGTTCCTGTCCGCTCAGCCGAACAACTACAGCGCGAGGCTGCGGAGTCTGGCTCAGAGTCTGACCTAGCTGATCACACGGTGGCCTGCCCCGCGGAGTGCTGCGGGGCAGGCCACCGGCTGTGTCGAGACCGGGATCAGGCCTTGGCGGGGTCAGCCGCCCTGGTCGTTATTGCTTCTGCCCCGAGCACCGCGTCGGTGCCGTGTTTCGAGGCGCCGGTGAGGCCGACGGCATCGAGTACGTAGGCCGTCTCGCCGTGTACGGACACGTCGAGGCCGTCGTATTCGCTGTCCTGGTCGGCGCGGATGCCCATGAACTTCTTCAGTGCCGCGGCGATCACCAGCGTGACGATGAAGCAGTAGCCGACAACGGCTGCCACGGCAACACATTGGCGCCACAGCACGTCGACACCGCCGCCGTAGAAGAGTCCCGCGGCGCCGCTGGGTGCGGCCGGATCTGCGAGGAATCCGATCAGAACGGTGCCGAGGATGCCGCCGACGAGGTGCACGCCGACGACGTCGAGCGCATCGTCGTAGCCGAGCCGGTACTTCCAGGACACCGCGAAGCAGCAGACTGCACCGGCAGCGCCTCCGACGACCAGAGCGCCGAGCGGTGACACGGCGCCACAGGCCGGTGTGATGGCGACCAGTGCCGCGATCAGACCCGACGCAGCACCCAGCGACGTGGCGTGGCCTTCACGCAGTTTCTCGACGGCCAGCCAGGCGCAGATGCCTGCGCACGCGGCGGCGACGGTGTTGAGAATGACGACGGACGCGCTGTTTCCGGCGGAGAGCGCCGAGCCGCCGTTGAATCCGAACCAGCCGAAGAACAGGATGCCGGCGCCGAGCATGGTCAGGGGAAGGCTGTGCGGGCGGGGCGAGACGGGGAACGTCTTGCGGGCCCCGAGGACCAGGACGACGGCGAGAGCAGCCACGCCGGCGTTGATGTGCACGGCGGTGCCGCCGGCGAAGTCGATGGCGCCGAGGGTGTTGGCGATCCATCCGCCGATCACCGATCCGTCGGCGGAGTCGAACGCGAACACCCAGTGGGCGACGGGGAAGTAGACGAACGTTGCCCACAGTCCGGCGAACAGCATCCAGGCGCCGAATCTCATCCGGTCGGCGAGCGCACCCGAGATGAGTGCCACGGTGATGCCGGCGAACAACAGCTGGAATCCTGAGATCAGCGCGGGCGGCAGTCCGGGTTCGGCCGGCGCCTCCAGCAGCGCGCTGGAGCCGAAGAACTCGAGGGGGTCGCCCAGGAGGCCGAGACCGCCGAGGGAGTTGCCCAGCACGGTGGAGTAGCCGAACACGATCCACAGCATCCCGACGACGGCGAACGCGCCGAACGTCATCATGGCCATGTTGAGCGTGTTGCGCACGCTGACCATTCCGCCGTAGAACATGGCCAGGCCCGGCACCATGAGGCTCACTGCCGTGAAGGCCGCCAGAATCCAGGCGGTGTCGGCCGCAGCGACTGCTTCGTTCATAGTCGTCCACCTTGATCGAGGATGGCAGGACACTCAAAGTGTCCGCCGTTGGGAATCAATGTCTATTGCCAGTGAACCAAATCGAAGATTGCGAAAATAGTGCGCCGCGTGACGAATGCGTAAAGGATTGTTGTACCGAGTTGTCTTGAAACAAAGTATCGTGACAGTGGACCATCTCGGTGAGGGGAATCTGTGGCCGCAGTGCGCGAGGCCCGCATCATCCGGCGAGCGGATCACCGGACCACGCCGTGGGCCAACGGCGCGGGCACCACCGCGGAGATCGCCGCCGGTGCCGCGTCCCGGTGGCGGTTCAGTGTCGCGACGCTCGAGGCGAATTCGACGTTCTCATCGCTTCCCGGGGTGGATCGGATCTTCACGGTGATCGGCGACCATCCCGCGTCACTCGACTTCGGCGACGGTCCCACCCTGATTCCGCGCCTCAGTCCGACGGCCTTCGCCGGCGAGCGCAGCCCCGACTGCGTGACGGAAGGGCCGACCGAGGCGTTCAACGTCATGGTCCACAGGTCCACCGCGGCGGCGTCCGTGGACATCGTTGACATCGGAGTGGCGCAGGACGTCACCGCCGACGGGCGGCTTGCCGTTCTCGTCCTGGTCCTCAGTGGGCGGCTGACGACGGACCTCGGTCCCGTCCAACCGGGCGACTGCCTCCTCGTCGAGGGCGGGTCGGTGCGGCTGTCCGGGCAGGCGTCGGTGGTGGTGGCGGAGGTCCTCGCCCGCATGTGAGTGGCAAAGCGTGCCAGGGCACACTTTGCCACTCACGTGCCGGGGTTACCTGGCGGTCGAGAGGATTCGGCGTAGTCGCCCGATCGCGCGTTCGGTTGCGGGGCGGTCCTTCGCGATCAGCTGGTGCATGATGAATCCCTCGATCGCCGAGTACACCAGCAGGGTCAGGTCTTCGTCGGCGGTGATGCCCAGGCGGGTCAGCGCCTGCGACGTCGCCTCGATGTACGTGGCGTACAGCAGTTTCACGTGCGGGTCGAGGCGTGGCGTGCGTCGGGACTCGAGCATCAGCTCGTACTGGAATACCTGGAGGTCGGGGTCGCGGGCGACGAGGTCGGTGAGGTGTTCGACGAAGTGGTCGAGGGACGATCCGGCGGCGATGTCGGCGAAGACGCTTGCACTCTTGTCCAGCGCGTAGCGGAACGCGGCGTCGAGGAAGGTGTCCGTCGACCCGGCGCTGCGCAGGACGGCGTCGTCCGAGACGCCGGCCTCACGGGCGACGGCCTGCGTCGTCAGCCCGCGCAGGCCGTCGCGGGCGATCACGGAGACCGTCGCGAGAACGAGGTCGAGGGCCTGAGTGGTCTGGGGTGCCGGCCTTCGCGGCCGCCCGTCGGCCAGCGTCACGGTTCCACATTCCCATGGGTCAGCAGCCATCTCATGCCGGGTTCCCGGATGCGGCTGATGCCCTTGTATTCGGCCATATCCACCGGAAGGTCCTCGAGCACCCGGTACAGTCGTTCGCCCCATTCCGGAACCGACGCGACGTCCCGGAACGGAAGCAGATACGACCGGATCAGGAACATCACGGTGCCGGTGTGGGCGAGCCGGATGAGATGCTGCACTTCGGTTCTCAGGAACAGGCGGTCCCCGACCTCGTCGAGCGGGCCGTCGGCGAGGGTGCGCCGGTCCTTGCCCCACTCGGGGTAGGTCTCGGTCGACGTGTCGAGTTTGCCGTCGACGGTCAGCGTCCAGTTGGTGCGCCGGTAGCTCTGGCCGGGCTCGAGCCGCATCAGGAAGTTGTGGGCGCGGATGATGATCTGCTCGCTGTGAACACGTGGGACGGGGCCGTGGATCTCGAGAAAGCTCATGCCCACGTCGAATCCGAACGACCAGTCCGCCGCGAACGTCACCAGTCCGGCGTCGCCCCACAGCGCGCCCTCACGCTGATCGAGCAGCACGACGTCCTCCTGGATCTGGCCGCAGATGTACACCAGCGGCGGCGCCGGCAACGTGTCGAGGTCGCCGAACACGAAGGTGTGCTCGATGCTGAGGAGGTCGTTCTTCCAGTACCACCCGTCCCCGCGCCGTGCGAGTGTCATGGTGTCGGGATATTCGTCGGCGAGGGTGCGCATCAGCGTGAGCATCGCGTCCCAGGCGGCGGGAACCATGTGGGGCAGGCACTGGTGCCGCGACGGATCCGTGGCCAGAATGCGCTCACGTTCGGCGAGTTCCCGGTGGTAGTGCGCGTCGATGGCGATGCGGGTGTCACCCCAGCTGCCGGCCACGGTGTCGGTGGAGTGTCCGGCGGGCTCGACGTTGGTGCTGTAGCGGTACTGATCGCGAGGAAAGGGGAAGGGAAAGCGCGTGATGTCAGCACGCGAGTCGGTGGTTGTCACAGATCCAGCTCCAATCGGTCTCCTGCGGAACGTGATACGCACGGCATCATCGAATCTCCGGCGGCCTTCTCCTCGTCGGTGAGGAACAGGTCGCGGTGCTCGATCTCGCCGCCGCGAACCGACAGCCGGCATTCGCCGCACACCCCCTGGCGGCAGAGGTTCGGGACCTTGATTCCCCGGTCCAGCAACGCCTCGAGGAGGCTGGTTCCCGAGGGCACGGGGACGATCATTCCGGTGCGCCCGAGCTTGGCGGCGAAGGGTGCCCCGTCGGGCAGCGGGCCCGCCCCGAACGCCTCCGAGTGCACGCGCCCCGGTGGCCAGCCG
Source organism: Rhodococcus sp. NPDC019647 (assembly GCF_044389235.1). Lineage (NCBI taxonomy): Bacteria > Bacillati > Actinomycetota > Actinomycetes > Mycobacteriales > Nocardiaceae > Rhodococcus > Rhodococcus sp. NPDC019647. The sequence continues at coordinate 211,149 of NZ_JBIRXS010000008.1, forward strand.
CAGTCGCGGGCCCACTCGGCCACCGCCGCGATCATCGGCGCCGGCCCACACGTGTAGACGTGGGTGCCGAGTGGCTGGTTGGCCAGTGTGGGGATGAGGCGGTCGGCGAGTTCGCCGGGCGTCGAGACGGTGATCATCCGGTCGCCGCACAGCGTCGCCAATTCGTCGGCGTGCGCCCCCGACTGACCGCGGAAGGAGTAGATCACTTCGAAAGAGCGTCCCCATTCGAGGGCGGCCCGAACGTGCGACAGGATCGGCGTGACGCCGATTCCACCCGCGACCAGCAGGTGGTGCCGCGCAGTGAGTACGGGCGCGAACGCACTCCGCGGACGGCTCGCCCGGATAGTCTGTCCCGGCTGAAGGTCGTGGACCCAGCGCGAACCCCCGTGGCCGTTCTCGTCGAGCCGGACCGAGATCGCATAGTGGTCCGGCTCGATCGAGGGGCCGGTGAGCGAGTAGGAATTGTGCCGACCCTCGGCCCAATTGACGGCGATGTGGCTGCCGGGGGTGAACGACGGCAGGGTGCGGTCCGCCGGGTCCACGAGCACGATGTGCCGGATGCCCCGGCACAGCAACCGTGCCTCGCGCACCGTCAGAGTGAGCCCTCCGGTGATGCTCTCGCCCGCAACTGTTTCGAGGGCCGTGGTCATGGCAGTTCCTCCGAATCGGCTCGATATCCCAAATAGGCGCTGTGGCGCCGGGAGTAGTGGTAGTAGACGGTGAGTTCGGCGGAACAACCCCCGCACCGTGTCCGGCCGCCCACAGGCACCGGCACGGAGGGCGACGTGGTGTGGCAGTGCGCGCAGAACACGTCGCGCACCGAGGCGTCAGGGTGGACGATTGCGGCGATCTCGGCGGGCAGCGCGCCCGCGGAGATCAGCCGAGCACGCACTGCCCCGACCATATGCTCGGGGCCCGCGACGACGAACCGCCACCCGATGCGCGCCTCGGTCAGCAGTTCGTCGAGCCCGCCGAACCCGGATCCGACCCCGGCGTCGACGATCACCGTGCGAGTGGGAACGGGCGTCACACGCTGGGACAGTTCGCGGAGGACCTGCGTGCTGATCGAGCGGTCCGCGATGTGTACGTAGCGGGTGACAAGAGCGCCCGCCGCGAGGTCGTCGACGGCCGAGGAGTCGGATCGCCAGCGGGGGACGCTGGTCGATCTCATCGATACCGCCATCGCGGATCAGGGAGCGAAGGAGCGGTGGCCGACGAAGTAGGCCAGTGCGCGGTCGGGGGTGGTGAAGCGGATACGCGAACCCTTGGGGAAGAAGATCGCGTCCTTCGCCTTTGCCACTTCGACCTGGCCGGTGTCGAGGTTCTCGAGGGTGAACTCCCCTTCGAGGACGACCTTCATCTCGTCGTAGGCGTAGTAGTAGTCGAGCGGGGCGTCGGTGCGCTCGAGTTCGAAGTAGCCGGCCGACATCTCTGATCCGTCCGGGTTGGAAAAGACATCGTCGATGTATCCCTTGGTGCCCGGGTATTCCGAGACCGGCATCTGCGGCAGGTTCTCGTGAAATCCGGCGGTGACGCGGAACGCGGCGACGGTGGGCTTGTCGGTGGTGGTTCTGGGTTCTCCCTGAAGGCGTGGTGATGGGATCGGTAAGCTCCTCAGTGTGAAACGAGGAGTAGCAACAGGAAACCACAGGACATATTTCGCCGACGTAAATTAAGGCGGGGTCGCTGAAGACATGCACTTCGAAGCCGGGATACTTCTTGAAAGAGTTTATTAGCAGGGAGATCTGGTGATCCACCGACAACGTTGCCGTAACACGATGGACATAGTCGATGTGTTTCCTAGTGAACAACAGAAATTCCTGCGGTGAAACGCTCCGCTACTCGAGCCGTAGCGTCCGATAATCCGGCCGAATGAAGGAAGCAACGTGACACAGACAGCAAAATTCGTGATTGTCGGTGGAGGACTCGAAGGTCTCGCCATCGCCTGGTCGCTCGCGGACCGCGGAGAGACGGATGTGCTGGTCCTCGAGCGTGACACCTTGTGCTCGGGGATGACCGGCAAGTCCAGTGGCGTCGTCCGGTGCCACTACGGGACGCCGTCGCTGGCGGCGATGTCGTGGTACGGCGTCGACATCTTCGCCAGGGCCACGGAGATCTTCGGCGACGACATGGCGTTCCGGCAGTGCGGATACGTCGTCGGCGTCGGTGAGAACAACATCGACCCGCTGAAGGCGAACGTCGCGATGATGCAGGGCCTCGGTATCGACGTCGACTACATCGGCCACGACACGATAGCCGAACTGTGGCCGGGGCTGCACCTCGACGACTTCGCCGCTTTCGCCTACGAGCCTCTCGGTGGCCGTGGCGAGGCGTACATGGCGGGGATGGCGTTCGGTGCGTCGGCCCGCAAGCTGGGCGTCACGATCCGGCAGAGCACTCCGGTGGCGTCGCTGTTGCAGAACGCGGACGGCCGCGTCTACGGGGTGGCGCTCACGAACGGCGACGAGGTGCACGCCGAGCAGGTGATTCTTGCGACCGGCCCGTGGGCACCCGAACTCGGTGCCGGTGTCGGCGTCGACATCCCGGTGAAAGCCCAACGAGCGCAGCTCGTGCTGATCGATCAGGGCATTCCGACGCCGGAGGTGCCGGTGCTGTCGGACCTCGCCGGACTGCAGTACATCTGCCGCGAGCCGAACGGCGAACTGCTGGTCGGCAACAGCGACCACGCCGCGCCCGAATACATCGACCCCGACAAGTACAGCAACCGCGCGGACGATTCCACCATCGAGAAGAACATCATGAAACTGGGGAACCGTCTGCCGGACATGCCCGACCCGCGGATCACGTCGTCCTACGTCGGCGCGTACGACGTGACGCCCGACTACAACCCGATCATCGGACCCGCACCGGTCGACGGACTGTTCCTCGCCACCGGGTTCTCCGGTCACGGTTTCAAGGTCTCACCGGCGGTCGGCCGCCTTGTCGCCGACATGCTCCTCGACGACGGAAAGACGACCCTCCCGAACGTCGAGCCGTCCGACTTCAGGTACTCACGCTTCGAGGAGGGTGACCTCCTGTTCAGCCTGCACCCCTACGAGGGCGCCGGCGAGATGCGCTGAACCACAGACCCCCTCACCCGTAGACCACCAGTTCAGGAGCTACCCATGGCTGTCGACACTGCTGACGCGTTCACCGCGCAGAACATCGTGACAACCCCACCGCAGACCTTGTCCGAGGTGGCCCGGGCCACCGGAACCACCTTCATCCTCGCCCTGTTCGTCACCCTGTCCGGCAAACCGTGCGCCAAACTGGTGCCGATCGAGGCCGTCGAGCAGCTTCAGGACGACGGCGTGGGCTTCGCCGGCTACGCGGCCGGGCACATGGGGCAGGAGCCCAAGGACTCCGATCTCGTTGCCATACCCGATGTCTCGTCGTTCACGCCGATCCCGTTCGTGAAGCCCGGACTGGCGATCGTGCACTGCGACCCGCACGTCGAGGCCAAGCCCTGGCCGTATGCGCCGCGGGTGATCCTGAAGGAGACGCTGAAGAAGGCGTCCGATCTCGGCCTGTCCGTCAACGTCGGCGCGGAGATCGAGTACTTCCTCGTCCACCGCACCGGGGATGGCGCTCTCACCACCGCGGACACCGCCGACGTCAGCCGGCAGCCGTGTTACGACGCCCGCGACGTCACCCGGATGTACGACCATCTGACCGAGGTGTCGCAGGCGATGAACACGCTCGGGTGGGGCAATTACGCCAACGACCACGAGGACGGCAACGGGCAGTTCGAGCAGAACTTCGACTACGCCGACGCCATGACTACCGCCGACCGGGTGATCACCGCAAGGTATCTGCTGTCGGTGATCGCCGAGAAGCGCGGCATGAAGGCCACATTCATGCCCAAACCCTTCTCCGACCGCACCGGGTCGGGCATGCACCTGCACCTGTCACTGTGGAACGACGCCGGTTCGGTGTTCCCGGACGGCGACGACCCCAAGGGGCTGGGACTGTCGAGGACGGCGTACGCGTTCATCGCGGGGATTCTCGAGCATGCGTGTGCGCTGCAGGGTGTTATCGCGCCGACCGTCAACTCCTACAAGCGCACCGGGGCCACCTCGACGAGCAGCGGCGCCACCTGGTCGCCTCGCTACGCCACGTACGGTGGCAACGACCGCACCCACTACCTCCGGGTTCCGGACAAGAACCGGGTGGAACTGCGCGGCGGCGACGGCTCGGCCAACCCCTACCTGGCCGCGGCCACCGCCATCGCCGCCGGCCTGGACGGCATCGAACGCGATCTCGACCCCGGCACTCCCGGCTCCGGCGACAGTCCCAGTGACATGCTGCCGATGACACTGCTGCACGCGATGGACGCCCTGGAATCGGATCCCGTGGTGACGGGGGCCCTGGACGTCGCCGGCCCCGGGGTCGCCCAATACTTCGCGACACTCAAGCGCGAGGAGTTCTTCGCCTGGCACAACACCGTCTCCCCGTGGGAGCTCGACCACTACCTGACAGCGTTCTGAACGACCTCCCGAAAGGAGACATCCATGTGTGGAATCGTCGGACTTCACCTGCGTGAGCCGTCCCTCTACCCACAACTCGGCACCCTGCTCACCGACATGCTCGGTCAGATGTGTGACCGCGGACCCGATTCCGCAGGCATGGCCATTTACGGGGACCCGGCCTGGTCGCCGGTCGGTGAATCGACGGTCTCACTGCTCGACTGCCCCATTCCCGCAGCGGAACTCGCCGCCACGCTGTCGGCGTCACTTGACATCACCGTCACCGGAATCGACCTGTCCCCGACGACGATCCTGCACGGTGTTGTCGGCGCAGCGGATCTCGCGGCGGCCGTGCGCAGCGTGGCGCCGTCGGCACGGATCATCGGGTTCGGTGACGACCTGACCGTCCTCAAGGGCGTCGGGAACCCCATCGACCTGGCGAACCGGTTCGGGCTGCCGTCGGCGAGCGGCTGGCAGGGTGTTGCGCACACTCGCATGGCCACCGAATCCGCGGTGACCGCCGAGGGTTCGCACCCGTTCTCCGTCGGCCCCGACCAGTGCCTGGTGCACAACGGGTCGTTCTCGAATCACATGAGCATCAAGCACCAGCTCGAACGTGACGGCGTCGCGTTCGACAGCGCCAACGACACCGAGGTCGGGGCGCGGTTCGTCGCCAAGCAACTCGCCGAGGGCGTCGACCTGGAGAAGGCGCTGCTGATGCTCAACGAGACATTCGACGGCTTCTACACCCTCCTCGTCTCGACCGCCGACTCGTTCGCCGTGGTCCGCGACGCCATCTCCTGCAAGCCCGCCGTCATCGCCGAGACCGACCACTGGGTCGCGATGGCCTCCGAATACCGCGCCCTGGCGAACCTGCCCGGCGTCGACAACGCCCGAATCTTCGAGCCCGAACCGGAAGAGGTGTACGTATGGCACCGGTAGCCACCACCGAAGCGACTGTCCTGAACCTCGAGACGTCGAGTACCCGTGCCATCAACGAGCGGCTCACCTCGCCCGAGGCCCCGAAGACGGTGACCGTCTCCGGCCCGCAGGGTGCGCACGCGCTGGCCTGCGGCCTCGACTCCGACATCGACGTCACCATCGACGGGCACGTCGGCTACTACTGCGCCGGCATGAACCAGCACGCGACCGTGACGGTCAACGGCAACGCCGGCGTCGGGGTCGGGGAAAACATGATGTCGGGGACCGTGCACGTCAAGGGTGATGCGTCGCAGTCCGCGGGCGCCACCGCCCACGGCGGCCTCCTCCTGATCGACGGCAATGCCGCTGCCCGCTGCGGGATTTCGATGAAGGGCGTCGACATCGTCGTCGGCGGCAACATCGGCCACATGTCCGCGTTCATGGGTCAGGCCGGCCGTCTCGTCGTCCTCGGCGACGCCGGCGAAGCGCTCGGCGACTCGCTGTACGAGGCCCGCATCTACGTGCGCGGCACCGTCGCCTCCCTCGGCGCCGACTGTATCAAGAAGGAGATGCGCGAGGAGCACCGGACGGAACTGCGGGAGCTGCTCGATCGGGCAGGTTTCGACGCCGACCCGTCCGAGTTCACCCGCTACGGCTCCGCCCGCAAGCTCTACAACTTCCACGTCGACAACGCCAGCGCCTACTAGGAGAACCCTCATGAACACCCCGAACCCGGCCCTGCGCGAATCGGCGACGTTCGACCGCGGCGTCATCTCCGAGATCCAGCGGGCCGCCGAGACCGGCATCTACGACATCCGCGGCTGGGGTGCCAAGCGCCAGCTTCCGCATTTCGACGACCTGCTGTTCCTCGGCGCCTCGATGTCGCGGTACCCGCTCGAGGGTTACCGCGAGAAGTGCGACACCGATGTCGTGCTCGGCGACCGCAACGCCAAGTTCCCGCTGCACCTGGACATCCCGATCACCATCGCCGGCATGAGCTTCGGTGCACTGTCCGGGCAGGCGAAGGAAGCGCTCGGCCGCGGCGCCAGCGAGGTCGGCACGTCCACCACCACCGGCGACGGCGGCATGACGCCCGAGGAACGGGGGCAGTCGAAGAACCTCGTCTACCAGTACCTGCCGTCGCGGTACGGGATGAACCCGGACGATCTGCGTAAGGCAGACGCCATCGAGATCGTCCTCGGCCAGGGCGCCAAGCCCGGCGGCGGCGGCATGCTGCTGGGGCAGAAGATCACCGAACGCGTCGCCGGGATGCGCACCCTCCCGATGGGTGTCGATCAGCGGTCGGCGTGCAGGCACCCTGACTGGACCGGCCCCGACGACCTCGCCATCAAAATCATCGAACTCCGCGAGATCACCAACTGGGAAAAGCCCATCTACATCAAGGTCGGCGCCACCCGCACCTACTACGACGTGAAACTCGCCGTGAAGGCCGGTGCCGACGTGGTCGTGGTCGACGGCATGCAGGGCGGCACCGCCGCCACCCAGGACGTGTTCATCGAACACGTCGGCATCCCCACCCTCGCCGCGATTCCGCAGGCGGTCCAGGCGCTGCAGGAACTCGGGGTGCACAGGAGCGGAGCGACGGGGGGTAGATCCGTTCAGCTCATCGTGTCGGGCGGAATTCGCAGCGGCGCCGACGTCGCGAAGGCCATGGCCCTCGGGGCGGACGCTGTCGCGATCGGCACCGCCGCCCTGATCGCGCTGGGTGACAACAGCCCCCGCTACGCGAAGCAGTACGAGGAACTCGGCTCCGCGGCCGGGTTCTACGACGACTTCCAGGCCGGCAAGGACCCCGCCGGTATCACCACCCAGGACCCGGAACTGTCGAAGAACCTCGACCCCGTCGAGGGCGGACGGCGGCTCGCGAACTACCTGCGGGTGCTCACCATGGAGGCGCAGACCCTCGCCCGTGCCTGCGGCAAATCCCACCTACGCAACCTCGAACCCGAGGACCTCGTCGCCCTCACTGTCGAGGCGTCGGCGATGGCCCGCGTACCCCTCGCCGGCACCACCTGGATCCCCGGCGCCCTGTAGGCGGCTCCGCCGCCCGTGCGCCTTTTTGGTAGCTGGAGCAACCAGAAAGGCGCACGGGCGCGAAGCGCCTGCCAGCTGAAACTATGAGTAGAGGACCGAGAACATGACTTCCTTCGATTCGCTGTGGGCGAGCATCCTCGATGTGGGACAGCACAAGTCGACCAGGGGATACCGAAGATTCGCGTGGAACGACGCCGACATGACGCTGCGCGAATGGTTCGCCGACTGCGCGCAGGCTCGCGGCATGAGCGTCGAGGAAGATCGCAACGGCAACCTCTGGGCGTGGTGGATGCCGAAGGGGTGGGAAGGAGACCCCCGCGATGCGTTCGTCACCGGATCGCACCTCGATTCGGTACCCGACGGCGGCGCCTACGACGGACCCCTCGGGGTGGTGTCCGCGTTCGCTGCCATCGACATCGTCCGCGACCGGAGCATCGAACCGACCCGACCCATCGCGGTCACTGCCTTCTCCGACGAAGAGGGTGCCCGCTTCGGAGTCGCCTGTGTCGGCTCACAATTGTCCACCGGCGCACTGGCACCCGAACGTGCCCTCGCATTACGCGACAGCGACGGCATCAGCCTCGGTGAAGCACTGGTCGGCGTCGGCCGCGACCCTCACCATCTCGGCGAGGACCCCGACCTCGTCGACCGCGTCGGCGTGTACGTCGAGTTGCACGTCGAGCAGGGACGCGCCCTCGACCTGATCGACAGCCCCATCGCCGTGGCATCGTCGATCTGGCCGCACGGCCGGTGGCAGTTCGTCTTCACGGGGGAGGCCAACCACGCCGGTGCCACCCGTCTCGTCGACCGCCGCGACCCGATGCTCGCGTTCGCCTCCTCAGTCCACACCGCCCGCACGGCCGCGACGCTGCACGAGGCGGTCGCGACGTTCGGTAAGGTGCAAGTACTTCCCAACGGTGCCAACGCCATTCCGTCGGAGGTGCGGGCGTGGCTCGACGCCCGGGCCGCCGACGAGGAGACATTGACCAAGCTGGTCCAGCAAATCACCGCGGAGGCGCAGGCGTACGCGGCCGCCGACGGTATCGGTCTCGACGTGGACGCCGAATCCGTCACACCGATCGTCGAGTTCCCGCAGTCCACCCGGGAACGACTGCGCCGCTCACTCGCGCACCTCGGCGACATTCCCGTTCTGCCGACCGCGGCCGGACACGACGCCGGAATCCTGTCCGGGAAGGTGCCCACGGCGATGATGTTCGTCCGCAACCCCACCGGCGTGTCCCACTCGCCCGCCGAATTCGCCGAACCCGACGACTGCAACCGCGGCGCCGAAGCCCTTGCGGACGTGATAGCGGACTGGGTCAGCGAGCAGCAGGAGGCATATTAGGGGCAGCGCCAATACCACAGTGCTTCGGCGACCGCGGTGACGGTGGTTGTCGTGGTCTCTATCGCGCTGTCCGGTATCGGCCTGTTTCGGGAGGACGCGCACGGTGATTTCTTCACCGGACAGGTCGGCGCCGGGCAGCTCGAAGGACTCGGCGATGTCGGTGTCCTCGACGTCCACGACGGGGTTCGGCGTCGAGAGGAAAACGTGACGTCCCTCGTCCGGAAGGTTGGTCCCATCAACCGCATCCGCCGCTGGACGGCTGTCCGTCTCGGTTCGCGTTCGCAGACGGTTCTGTGCTGCGCTCGGATACCTCTGTGCCGATAGCCTGCTGGACTACTTCTCGTTGTGGTGGGTGTCATTCCATGCGCGGAGGAGGTCGTTACAGAGGGTGGTCTTGAGGTTGCGCAGGTGGCCCAGGTCTGATGGTCGCGGGGTCATCGCGGCTTGGAGGAGATGGAGGAACCTGCTGCGTTGTACGCCGAATCTGATGAACAGGTCCTCGGCGTCGGCGCCGCCGTAGGGGGCCCATTCGATGGCGAAGGCAACGAGCGCCCGGTCCGTGGGGCTGATGGAGTGCACGCTGGTCAGGAGATCGCAGGCGTGCAGGGATTGTCGTAGCCAGTCGAGCTCGGGAGAGCCGGTGGGAACGCCGCGGGCGGCGCGCCGTCGCCGGGCCGAGCGGTTGCCGGTTGGGCTGCGCTCGGGCCGAGCCAGGCAGGGGGCGTCGGTGTCTGCAGCGGAGGGGTTGAGCGTTGCCGGTGATGTCCTCGGCGATGGTGCGGGGTTTTCAAGCATGGATGCCTCGAGCGTGTGAAGAATTGATCGGGTCTTTCTATAGTTCTCCATTCCCCACCGATCCGGACCGGCCATTCGGCGGGGTGAGGTGCCTGTCCAGGTGCCCGCGTGGAGCTCGGCGGGGGATTGGCCGGGCTCGGTAGGTGCGGGGCCAGGCCTGGCGGTGGCGCTGATTGCGTGTTCGTTTTTTTCGTTTTATGGTGGGCTATGGCCGCTCTGATGAACCGCACGGTGTTGCCGCCACCCACCGACGATCGGGATCGTCTCGCCGCGCTGAAGGATGTTCTCGCTGGTTCTGCGGAGGTATCGATCTCGACTCCGGATGGGTCGGTGCCCCTGCCGGACAGTGTCCGAGGGTTACTCGTCGACGCGGTCACTGCGTTGGATCGGGGGCAGGCGGTGACGGTGGAGCCGCATCGCACGGTGCTGACGACGCAGGAGGCCGCGGAGCTCTTGGGCGTCACACGGCCAACGTTGGTGCGGTTGTTGGAGGCGGGGAAGATCCCGTACACCTCACCTGGTCGGCATCGGCGGGTGGAGTTGGCTGACGTGCTGGAGTTCCAGCAGGGTGAACGGGCGCGTCGTGGCCAGGTACTCGAGGAGATGGCCCGCGAAGAAACCGCGGATTCCGGCGATGCCGCTGACGGCTTCATCTCGACCCGCTGATCCGAGATGGCTGCCTTCCGGGTGGTTCTCGACGCGTGCGTCATGCTTCCCCAGACGCTGAATGATCTGCTGCTCACACTTGCCGATGCCGAGTTGTTCCGTCCGGTCTGGACGCCGGATCTACTCGACGAGGTCGAACGGAATCTGTCTGGCGAGCGGTTCGGGAATTCACCCGAACAGGCGGCGCGGCGAGTGCAGCAGATGCGCAGGGCGTTCTCCTTCGCGGAGGAGGAATCACGCGGATATCGGGAGCTGATTCCCGCGATGGCCAACGAGCCGAAGGACCGGCACGTTCTGGCTGCGGCGGTACGATCCGGCGCGGCATTGATCGTGACCGCCAATCTGAAGGACTTCCCGCGTGCGGTGCTCGACCCGTTTGACGTCGAGGTCGTCCACCCCGACGAATTCCTGTGCGACCAAGTCGATTTGGACCCGGAAGCGGTGTTCGAGTGCATACACGTGCTGATCGCCCGCAACACGCTTCCGCCGCGCACGGTGGGGGAGTTGCTCGAGTTACTCGCGCGGCTGACCCCGCGGTTCGTCGACGCCGTCCGGGCACTGCTTGCCGCCCCGGACGAAGCCTCCGCCGCCGGTGCGGAACCGGTGGCGTCGTCTCTTCCAGAGCTGACCGACGAGCAGATCGACTCCCTGCCGCCCGAGGTGCGGCAGACGTACCGGCAGCTTCGTGCGATGGATCCGGCCGAGCGGGTGCGGTTCCTCGGGCATGCCGAGCTGGTGAGTGCGGCGTGGGCGTTTTTGACGCCGGTGTGTGTGGACGGGGATCTGCTGTCGGTGTGGCCGAATGTGGATCCCGAATTCCGGATGGTACTTGCCTGGAACTGGGTGCAGGACAATCGTCGCGATATCGATGCGGACGGTTGGGATGGTGAGGCGGTTGCGGCCGCCCTCGCCGAACCAGAGCCGGATCATCCGTTGTGGGTACATTTCGAGCGCGTACACGTGCGGTCGTTCCGGGCGATGCTGCCGGATCCGGCGACATGGGGAATCGGTACAGGCACAAGGCTGGTCGCCCCGGGAGTCGAAGTGCTCTATGTGCACGACACCTCGACACCGGAGGGTGGCGGGTGGCGGCCGAACGACCCCCGCCTTATGTACCCGGTCCTCATGCATCTTGTCGACGGGCGATGGCTGGTGCGAAACCTGGGGTCTGAGGAGGACCCGGTCACTTGGGGCTGAGTCGACGGTCTCTCCGGCGAATACCTGCACGGGGAGAAAGTCCGGTTCGGCGCGCACCCGGCCACCGATCACGGTTCGAAGATCCGCACCCACGTCGGTGCGGTGTTCTTCTAGGCACACGACGAACTTGCCGGCGCTGCGAAGTCCGTGGGCGGATTGTGTGGGTCGCGGTGAAACGGGTGCGGGGTGTGTCATGGAGAACGCCGGAGCATCACGGCTGCCGCAATCAGGCGGCGATCGGGGCGATAAGCACTCGGCGCGAGCGCTCTGCGAAAGAGATCGGATATTGACAACGGGACTTAAGGCCCTAGCCACAAAGTATTTCGTCGTGCTTACGATTCCGAGTGTGACACTCAGCTCCCTGTCCTTGGCCCTTCTGCGTGTGAACTATCGACTGGCGCGGCTTCCGCTGCAATTGGTCGAAGACGTGGCGGTGGCTCGGCTCGACGAACAGGCGCCGATACGGCTTGCGTACGAGCAGATCCTGATCGAGTGTGACCGTGCTGCGGCGTACTTGCTCAGCGATCGGAAAGCGGCCACCCGGGCGACCGAGCTGACGCGACGGACCGCGTCGGTGCGCCTGTTGATTGCCCGTGAACATCAGCGCGTTCAGCACCGTGGTGTGGTGTTGCTCGATGAGCAGCGCGAGCGGTTTCATCAACGTCGTCAGCAGGGCGTGGGTTCGTTGACATGACGTGTGTCGTTTCGCCGTTCCGGTGGGTCGGCGATATCGACCGGTGAGCCGACGGCCGCCCAGGTGGGTCGTAGGGAAGTTGCGCGCATCATCGGCTCGCGCCGGCCGCGCGGACCTTCCACCTTTCGTCCGGTGTGAGGCAACAGCGAACGCTTGCGAAGCCGAAGAGCGCCGCGCGGCCGCATGTCCTCAGCTGGTCGGGATTTGCGGCGGGAGCGGCGCTGGAGAAAGCTCCTGCGACGGGGGCTGCTGGGTGGGTGGTTGGGTGGTCGGGTTGTCCGACGGTGTATCCGGGGGTGGTTGGGGTGGTTGCGTGGTCGGGTTGTCCGGCGGCACAGGCGCGGGCAGCTGCGGAGGCGGGACCATCGTGATGGTGGGTTCAGGGCTGGGGGACTGCCATGTCTCGGGTGGAAGCGTGAGCGTCGTCGTGAGGAGCGGCGGCACTGACGTGGGCGGTGGTCCGGGAAGCTGCACATCTGGGGGCGGGGTTTCCGGCAGTTGCTCGACCCCGGGCGCCGTCGTGGAACCCGGTGCTTCCAGCACGGTAGCCGGCAGTTCGGTGGTCGTCGTCGGCGCTTCGGTGGTGGCGGTACCGGCCGTTGTGGTCGTCGGCGGCGGGGTGGTGGGAGCGATCTTCTCGAGTTCTGCGGCCAGCTTCGCCCGCCATGCGTCGAGTTCGTTCCGGGTGTCGGCGTCGCGGACCCCGCCGGCACGGTCGGCGGCGCCCTCGAGCAGGTTCTTCGCCGCCTCCGCGTCGCCCGCGGCGATCAGCCGCTCGGCTTCCTGCAGCTGGGAGGTGGTGTCGATCTGCGCGACGGTCGAATCGGCCTGCTGGCTGAACACCACCGATTTGACGCTCCAGAGTGGATCGCCGGGTGCGGCGTTGTACGAGAAGATGGTGACGCCACCGATGACGATCGCGATCGCGGCGGCAGCGCCGGCGATGGGTCGCAACAGGCGGAGCGTGCCGCGGGCGGCGCTGCGTGCGGAACGAGCGTCGGAGGCGTCGATCGCCGCGATCACGTCGTCGAGCAGCGGACCGGTTGGCATCGGCGTCGCGACGATGTCGGCGCGCCAGTTGGTCAGCAGCAGCGCGAGTTGGTCCTGTTCCGACGAATCCGATGCGACGGGATCGCCACTGGCGATCGCGTCGATCAGCGCGTCGTCGCGGCGTACTGCCGCGACGTCCACCGGTGCGTCGTCGTCTGGGAGATCGGCATCGGGATTGCCGTTGTGGGTGATGCCCCTAGCCAAATCTCTCACCTACCCTCGTCACCTGCGATGGCTCGGTGTTGAGCCATGCCGCCAGCTTCCGTGGTACTCCCCATGGCCGGGTCCTGGCTGACACCGCGGTTGACTGCGTCATCTGTTATTTCGGTGACGGGCTCCGACATGTTACCGCATGTCAGCGAAGAAAGATCAATCGGAGCGCTCCACGTCGGTCGTGGGTTTCCGGGGGTCCGGACGCAGTTTGTTGCCGCACGAGCACACCCGTCCTACTCGGGCCGACCTCGGCGCACTCGGGCGGTCCTGAGGCCCTGGGCCGAGGTCGACGTTTTCAAGCATCGCTCCTTCGGGGTGAACGATCCTCCAAGGGGAATTATCCCCCGGCAGCCGGTAGTTGGCGAGGCCCGGCGGTGGCCGCACGTCATGCGCTTCCGCAAGCGCGGTCGCCGTCGTCCAGCGTGGACAGTTCGGCGGCTGTGGCGGCAGCGGACCCTGCGCCGCGGGTGGTGGCGGTGACGCCCCGGCAGCGACGGGGCAGCCCGTGTGGTGACCTTCGGGGCGCAGCAGTTGGTTCGAACCGATTCACGACCATTCGCCGAGGAGAGGTGGGGTGGACCTTCGGCGGACTTTCCAGCGAGTTGGACCGCCGGGAAACCGCGGAAGTTCGCCGCGGTCATTCGCGCCTTTTCAGCCGTGAGGTGTGTCGTTTCGCCACGTCGAGGTCGGCGTCAGCAGTTCCGAGGGTGTCCTGGGCTGCGCGGAGGGCATCAACGGCGCTCTCCAACACCTCCGGCGCCGTGGCCGGGGCGCCGAGGTCGTCCACCGCGAGCGCGGTCGCATCGAGGTCTGCGTAGGTGCGCTCGAGGTCGAGGAGGGTTCGGCGTAGGCCGTGTAGCGCATCCCGAACTGCGGTGACCTGCTCGTCAAGATCAGCGGGCGTGCTCATTCGATCACGTCCCAGCGCACCGCGGCGACGTTGTCGAGGTGGCGCTGCACGTCGGCCAGCGTGCCCAACTGCTTGCACACGCCGGCTGTCTGCTGGCCAAGGTCGGTCATGCGATTGCTTCGTCTGTTGTGCATGACTACAGCATGTCGTGCCGGACGGCCCGTCCGATAGCACTTGGCGCGCAACGCGCGTCTGATGTGCCGCTCGGCGGGCAGGAACTGGCTTCGGCACCCAAGAGGGGCGGCACTGCGCGAGCCCCGCTTCTAGCCGGACCGGTAGACGTTCATTCGCATCTCGACCTCGGCAGGATCGGGGTCCAACGGTCACCCGGAGACGCCGAGGTGCCGTACTGATCTGCCCGCTCGCCGTTGCAAGGCACCCGGCGGGAAGGAACTCGCCGTACTCCTCCTCCCACACATCGAGGGACTGTTCCACCTCCGGAACCGCCCAAAATCCCACATCGGCCGACAACAACTGCGTAGCCAAGCAGTCCACACCGTCGAACCCGGGCGAGGATGAGACGCTCCAGAACGGCCGGCACATCAACCAGGTACACCACGAAGGAGAAGAGCCCGCGATTGTCGCTCGGATCACGCCCCGGAATCGCTCGGGAGAACAAGTTCAAACCAACGTACGACGTTGTCCGCGTTCCACCCTCGGCACTGTGCGCCATCGCAGTCGACCTCGACTGTGATTCGACAGTTGAAACATAAGTGGATCGTGTGATTGTGTCAAGCGATCCACCAGTTTGTTTCGGGTCGGTGGGTAAGCGGAGACCGTGCGTGGATCGGTTCCGAAGCGATTTCTGCACCTCGGTGATCGCTGTGTCTCCCGGTTGGCTGCCGATTGAACTGGTGCGATGGGGTCACGAGGCTGCGACGAGCTCGGTTTGGCGAGATACGCAGTATTTTTAGTAGACAAGGTGCCTCTTGCAAAGACTCGTGGTCTAGTTTACGGTCTGTGACCGGTAGCACAGTCGAGCTATGCAGGGAACAACTCGTGGATGAGGCGGTCGCTATCTGCGGCTAGACGGTCTCAACGAACTCCGTTCGGACTGTAAAGCGACGACTGGCGAGGGTGGCCGTAAAGAGAGGTGATGATCAGGACGGCGAGTAAGGCAAGCAAGAACGGCGCTTGTTGCCGGGTTCCTATGTTCATGCGTCTCGGGCGACGCATTCAGGCGCAGGTAAATTGTCTTCCACTCTCGTCGGCGTGTAGAAAAAATCTCCCACGACTCAAAACTCGGTTATATCGGCGGTTTTCGTAAGACTGCGCATATTGGCCACGCGCAACTCCATGTGGTGCGCGGGTGCGGTAGTCGTTGGGCTTCGATCGGACCATCAGTGCGATCGCCATGCCCGGCGTCGGCTAACCGCAGAGCGTGAGAGTTTCGAAACGGCATCGCTTATGCATGCGGTTTCTAGATCTTGTTCTCGAAGTGCCTCTCGTGAACGAGAAATCGATCTCATATCCAGCTCGGCCCACGCGGGCCTCGCTAATTAGCTTCAACCCCGAACGAGGAGAATCAAGTGTTGATCAACGAACGTAAGCCTGGCTTCCGACGCAATGCGCGAATTGCAGGTCTGGGTCCTGCCGCCGCTCTTGCACTCTGCGTGATGGCCAATGGCGCAGCGAGTGCGGATACGCTCATACCGCTGCCCGACGGGTCGAAGGCTGGGCCGAATGCGACGGTGACGCGGACAGCAGAGAGTGCATTTGTTTCGCCGTCGTTGGCCGCCAACGGTGCCGGCCGCACCGCGTGGGTGTCGGGCACGGTGACGGCAGATGTCAAGGGCATCAAGGAGGTCACCGAAGCTCCCACCGCAAACGGGACTCCAAATACAGCCGGAACATACAATGGTTCGAACGGATCGACCACGCACGGTGTTTCACGAGTGTCGACCGGATATATCGTGGGTTGCCAGGTTGACGTAACGGGCCTGTCGGCCAACCCATCACTCAGCCTGGGGATGGACTCACTCGCAACGTCCATGGGTCTGACGGTTCCGCTGAATTCCGGTGAAGTCAAGTATGTTCCGGTAACCGCCAAGGACATCTTGAAGGATGGTGTGTACACGTTGCAGTACCACGACGCCGAGCTGCAGGTGCAGAACTGTGGCGGTTTCGCGCAGGCACGCGCCTACACGGTCATGGAGATCGTCGGCAACGACTACTCGAAGACGGTGCTGTATGGAGCCCCGTTCAGCATTGGCTGATCCTGCATTTCCTATTCGCCCTTCTCGCACGTGCGAGTTTTGATCCCTGAAAGAGACCAATGACCAATAATCGTAAAAATAGTGTGCGGTTCGCTGTTGTCGGCGCCGCTGCCGTCGCCACCTTGGGATTCTTCTCCGTCGGTGCCGCCAACGCCGACACATTCGTTCCACTGCCAGGGGGATCGGCGACGGAGACGCTGGCCGACGGCACTGTGGTGACAGTGAATTTGACGGACGAGAGCGCGAATGTTTCGCCGTCACTGGGCTCAACTCCGCTACACCGAAACGTCTGGGTGTCCGGTAAGGCATCGGTCAACCTCCAGGGCAATCCTGCGAAGACTGCCTACATCTATCCGGGGTACATCTTGGCGTGTCAGGTCGACTTCGGGGCCGGCGTCGGCGGCAACGCGGGAGCGTCAGTGACTCCCAGCCAACTGGCCACCGGAACCGCCTCGATTCCAGTCTCAGGCGGCGCGAACGGAGGTGTCACGCTCGGACCGGGTCAGGCCGTCGACACAGCGATCCTCGACATCGAGATGCCTGATGCATATGGATCAGAGATTCACTGGGGGGCACACTACTTCCAGGGTGGCGCGGGCTCGGTCGGTTGGTCTGATGTGTCGCTCGGCGTCAACGGCTGCGCTGGCTATGCCCAGGCCCGCTCGTACGTCAAGGTTGAGGTGGAGACGGACAATGTAAAGAGCACGGTCACGTTGTGGGGACAGCCGTTCAGTATCGGGTAGAGCGACAGCCGATCGGAAAGTTGTAACGCCTAAACCGAAACGGCATTGACGTACCGATTCGGCGGAGTCGCAGAGTGACTCACCAATGTTGCCTATGTGGCCCGCGCCCCGTTGCGGCTGAAAGTCTCTTCTTTCGGTCGCAGCGGGGTGCAGTGGCTTATGGCGTGGACGTCGCTACACTGCGAACAGGCCTACAAGCGGCTCGGGCCGTCCGGGCATTCATTGGGTGGCGTACCGAGCAAGGTGGATCCGACGAGTCATCCCGGTGTGAGGCCGGCCCACTCCGGACACGATGTCGACCGTGTCGCAGAACACCCGGGACGAATGCTTGCCCACCCAGTAGCTCGTGGGGTGGTTGATAATGTTGCCGGATGTTGGCGCGGTGAGGCGAAAGCAGGCCGTACCGTGGACGCCAGGATCATCAACACTAGTTCCCTTGCCGGACTACAGATTTCGATCCGGCAGGGCAACTACGCCGCGGCGAAGGCGGGTATCGCGGAGCTGACCATTCAGGCAAAGGAAATCGGCCCCGTCGTCGCCGGCCTGCTCGCCAAGGCCGAAACCCCGGTCCCGGTCTACGGCGCCTGATCCTGATGTGCGAACGGGACGCTCGTTGCGATAGACCCAACGAGCGTCCCGTTCGTCCTGATGCAGCCCGGACCGGGAGGGAGTGGACTAGATGAGCCGTAGTCGGATTCTTTCGAGGCCCTGAGTTGCCGCCGACGACCCGGAGAAGGCCGACGATTCGACGAGGTGCATGTCAGGAAACCGAGTCGCCAACACTTGCAGCGCTTCGGTCATTTCGGCCCGTGCCAGTGCGTGGCCGAGACACAAACGGTGGCCGCGCCCAAAGGTGAGATGCTTTGCTGCGTTCGCCCGGGTTGGATCAAATACATCGGGGTCGGGGAACATCGCAGGATCGCGGTTCGCAGCAAAGATATTGAGCGCGATCGGAGTGCCTGGGGAGAAGTGGATGTCGTCGACAACCAGGTCCTGGGTTACCTTCCGCAAGATGGTGTGCAGGGACGGCTGTAGGCGCATCGATTCGTCGATCGCAGCTGTTGCTAGGTCCGGGTTCTCGACGAGCGCATCCCATTGCCCCCGGTTCTGCATGAGAAGCGCCACGGCGGAACCGAACTGCAGCCTGGTGGTGTCATGTCCCGCGAAGAGAAGGTTGACAAGAGCGCCAAACATCTCTCCCTCGGAGAGACGGTCCTCGTTACCAGCGTCGGATTCCGCTTCGATAATCGCCGTCACGAAGTCGTCAGCAGGTTTCGCACGGCGAAGAGTGACTAGATCACGGAAGTACTCGTACAGACCGCGCAATGCGCGATCGATTTCGCCCATGAATGGGTCGATGGGGTAATGGGAGAGTCGTGAAAGACTGACAGTCCACGCCTTGAAAAGTGGAATATCCGCAATGGGCACGCCGAGTAGTCGGCAGACGACTTCGATGGGATATATATCGTTGAAGTCAGTGACGAGGTCCAGCTCACCACTGAGGGCGTGAGCGTCCAGCAGCCTCTCGGCGCAAGCACGCATGACCGGACGGAGTCGCCTCACTCGCGACGCCGAGAACGCCAGTTGCAGTACGCGCCGAATGGGATCGTGGCGAACCCACGGTATCAGCGGGAGCATGCCTTCGGATGCATACTGGAGGATCAGGTCCGAAGCGTCCTGCTGTCGGTAGTACTCGCTGCCGGGTCCGTCGAGGTGTTCTTTGTCCAGGGTAAGTTGGGAACAGGCTCCGTATGACAGGACTTCATAGCCGCGTACGGATCTGGCCAGCCATATCTGCTCCCGTGCGGCGCGCACTACCGACGCTGGATCAGTCTGGTATTCGCGGCTTTCATAGTCGAGATACGGAAGCCCCAGGTCTTCCAGCGTGCGTATCTGTGTCGTCATTGCGCTATCCTTTCTGGCCTGAGATGAAGTTCTATGCCAGCGCCCGCAGGCGTGGCGCAAGGTCACGCTCGAAGAGCTGCAGAAAGCGCTTCTGGTCATGTCCAGGCGCATGGAATACCAGGTGATTGAGTCCGGCATCGACGTACTGCCAGATCTGCTCGACCGCGTAGTCGGGGTCCGACGCAACGATCCACCGCTTGGTGACCTGTTCGATGGGCAGGGCATCAGCTGCCGCTTCCATCTCGATCGGATCATCGATGCTGTGCTTCTGCTCTGCAGTCAGCGATAGGGGTGCCCAGAACCGAGTATTCTCGCGTGCAAGCGCCGGATCGGTGTCGTAAGAGAGCTTGATCTCGATCATCCGATCGATCGAATCGGACGCACGATCCGCCTTCTGCGCCCCTTCCGCCACGGCCGGCAGCAGCTTTTCGGTATAAAGATCCATCCCTTTGCCGGATGTGCAGATAAACCCTTCCCCGGCTCGGCCTGCATACCGCGCTACCAAGGGTCCGCCGGCCGCGATGTACACGGGGATGCCCCCTTTGGGAACGTCGTAAATCGATGCTCCCTTCGCCCTGTAGTAGACGCCGTTGAAGTCGACACGCTCCCCAGTCCACAGGGCTCGCATCAGGTCAACCGACTCGCGGAGGCGGGCGAACCGCTCTTTGAATTCCGGCCAGTCATCTTGAAATCCGGTGGCGATCTCGTTGAGCGCTTCACCTGTGCCCACGCCGAGCATGATGCGGTCGGGGTAGAGGCAGCCCATGGTCGCGAAGGCCTGCGCAATCACAGCGGGGTTGTATCGAAAGGTAGGGGTCAGAACCGAAGTACCCAGCTGGACTCGCTTCGTGCGCTCGCCAACCGCGGTCATCCAGGCGATAGAGAAGGGCGCATGTCCGCCGGTATGGCGCCACGGCTGGAAATGGTCGGAGACGGTGACACTGTCCAGGCCGTGGTCTTCGGCCGCCACACCCAACTCGACCAGTTCTCTGGGCCCGAACTGCTCTGCAGATGCTTTGAGGCCAAGCTTCAGGTCCATGTTTCTCCTTAGGTCACCAATCGGCGGGGCATCGCATCATCACGCACTCGTACCGTGCACCGGGTTGGGCACGCCCGCCCCAGCGCACCCAGTTTCGGGGTCACTCGACGCACGCTGTGATGTGCGGCATACGCTAACACGACAATGACCAAGCGCATGCTTGGGTGATGGCTGGAATCTTGGAAGCGGCCAGGGCGTGAGGGCGCTCATGCTCAACCCCACGGGCGGAGGTGTGCAAACAGTACATCTGCGCGTGCACTTCGCCCACCTCGGTCACGTGTGCACGCGGGGCGATACCTGCGCCGTCGGGCTGGGGTCTCGAGCCGTCGGCGCGCGAAGATCGCGGGGTAGCGCTACCTGGATGCTTTGGCAAGTGAAACCCTCTGCCGAATAGTCGAGTTCGGGCCATCAGGGGTGTTGACGTGGGCTGTCGGTCGTGCGGCGGTCCGACCGTGGTCTCGTCTCGCAGGGATCATCAGGGCGACCTCCGGTACGCCCACAATCTCGAAGCCTGGGATGATGGTTTCGGGAGTGGAAGTCGGACCCTAACAGGCCAGAAGGCCTGAGGAGGCGAATCGAAATGGCTCCGAGGTTCCGCTTGACAGTTGTGACATGCCTCATAAAGATGGGTGTAGCAAGCGCATGCTTGGGCATCGCGCAAGCACGCCAAGTACGAGTATTAAGACCCCACGCTTCCTGAGAAGTCATCGCGTGCGAGTGGCACCAGGCATGCGTGAACCCGACGGGTGATCGCACCCTGTGTCCGCACATGTCCATCCACACACGTCGCGAAGTAAGAGAACGGCATCGACCGATCCGGTCGACACCGACATAACGAAAGGAATATTCACCATGGGACGGGTAGCTGGCAAGGTCGCGTTCATCACCGGAGCCGCACGTGGTCAGGGCAGATCCCACGCGTTGCGGCTGGCGGAGGAGGGCGCGGACATCATTGCACTGGACATTCTCGAAGACGTGGAGACCGTGCCCTACGAAAGTGCCTCCCCTGAAGATCTCGACGAGACAGTCGCCCTGGTGGAGAAGACCGGCCGGCGGATAGTCGCACAGAAGGTCGACGTTCGCGATCAAGCAGCCGTGTCCGAGGCTGTTCGCCAAGGAGTCGCTGAGCTCGGCCGTTTGGACGTGGTTGTGGCCAACGCAGGGATCTTCGGAACTCCGGCGAAAATCTGGGAAATGACCGACGCGTTGTGGCAGACCACCATCGACGTCAATCTGACGGGAGTCTTCCACACCGTGAAGGCGACGGTCCCGTACCTCTTAGAGCAAGCCGAGGGCGGCTCGATCATCATCACCAGCTCCGCAGCCGGCCTCAAAGGCGTACCGAACTACGGAAGCTACTCCGCGTCCAAACACGGTGTACTCGGCCTCGCGCGTTCACTCGCCATGGAACTCGCCGAACACAATATCCGAGTCAATACCGTGCATCCCGGAAATGTCGACACCAAGATGATCATCAACGACACCACCTTCAAGGTCTTCGCGCCGGACAAAGAGCATCCCACGAAGGATGATGTCCGAGAAAGCTTCATGTCGACTCTGATGATGCCGATTCCCTGGCTGGATGCGACCGACATCTCGAATGCCGTGCTGTGGCTCGCATCGGACGAGTCGCGCTACGTGACTGGTGTGGCCCTGCCCGTCGACGCTGGAATGTCGGCGAAGTAGCAACACCGACTTCAGGTGTCGGGGGTCCGGCTCGCGGCCGCGTCTGCCCACCCTCGTGCGGCGACCTCGTGAAGTCGACCGTTGGCGCCCGTGCTCCACGGGACCGACCGCCCGGCTGACCTGGGCTTCACCGACCAAGTATCACTCGAAGACCGTCGCGAATTTTCAGCCTGTCATTCACGCAGGTTGGACCTCTCCCAGTCGACGACTTTCGCGAACCAACGTTTCCGTTCCGTTTTGGCGCATTCGCGCACCACTGAGGAGGACTTGCATGAGACTGCGGAAAGCCGTCGTTACGGCGTCAGCGCTTGTGATGTTGTTGAGCGCAGCCGGATGTGGTGGTTCCGGTGGTGACGAGGCTACGGCGGCAACTGGCACGTGCACCCCCGAGCGAATCGGTGGATCGGTTACCCAAGGAACGCTGCTGTCGCCGCGTGGACTCGACCCCGTAGGTCAACCCGGTGCTGCCGGTAGCGGAGGCACAGAAATCCAGGCACTATTCGACAGCCTGATCACGTACAACGCCGAAACGCAAACGTACGAACCGCAGGTCGCGCAAGCTTTGGACTCCAACGCAGACCACACCGTGTGGACGATGAAGCTCCGTGACGGGGTGAAGTTCGGCAACGGTGACGCTCTCACAGCCGACGATGTCAAGCGAAGTATCGAGCGCCACCAATCGCCGCGCAATACCCAAGTGTCTCGTGGCGAAGCGCTGACGATCGCCTCCATGGACGTCGTCGACCCGCAGACGATTCGTTTCACACTCGACGGCCCATATCCGAGCTTCCCACACGTTCTCGCGACCGACGTCGGCATGGTGACCAATCCACGAATCGTCGACGCGATGGGGCCTGATCAATTCGCACTCAACCCCCAAGGTGCGGGAGTCGGTCCTTACGAGCTTGTGCGGTACACGCCAGGTGAGGAGATCGTCATGGCCGCGAAGAGCGACTATTGGGGCGGGCCTGTGTGTATCGGGACGCTGAGGTTCATCAGCATCTCGGGCGCCGATGCCACCTTGGATGCACTCCGTACTGGTGAGCTCGACGTCGCTCTTCTCCGTGAACCTCCCGCAATTGATGAAGCGCGAGCGGAGGGAATGGAAAGCTTGCCCACCCTTTACAACTATGGCGAGGGTGTCGTTATGAACTCGGCGTCGAACCGGCCAACCGCCGACGTTCGGCTTCGCAAAGCGATCACTGCGGCAATAGATCCCGAGGCCATCAACAACCGCGTCTTCAATGGCACGGCATTGGCCACCTCGGCGCTGATTCAGGAGTCGACTCCTGGTCTGTATTCCGGGGAGGAGGGGCCCGCGTACGACCCCGACGCGGCCAAGCGGCTCGTCGACGAGGTCAAGAGTTCAGGGTGGAACGGGTCCATTCGACTGCTGGCGGATAACAGTCCAATCCGGGTCAATGAAGCGATTGCAGTCAAGGCTCTTCTCGAGAACGTGGGCATTGCGGTCGAGTTGAACACCGACATGTCCTTGGCGGAGGTTTTGGGAAGGGTTGCTTCCGACCGTGACTACGACCTTGTCATTTGGGGGCCCAACTACACCAATGAGGGCCTGTGGGCTCTGATGAATCGTCAGCTGAACAGTCAGAGCAAATCCAATTACTACGGATACGCCGACGATCGGATGGATGCAGCGTTGGCAGACCTCCGTGCCGCGGACACGGTCGACAAGCAGAAGGAAATCGTCGGCCGCATGCAGACAATCCTCAATGACTCTCCAGTTATTGCCAATTTCGCCGCCTACGAGGAAGACAACATTCATTCCCATCGCGTCGGTGGACTGCTCCTGACACGGGGGAGCGTGCTCCGTTACGACAAGGCTTTCGTCACAGGTTCATAGGAGTCACGCGACTGGAGGAGGTCTGTCATGTTCCACAGGGTTGCCACTGTGCTCCTGAGAATTATTCCTGTCCTGATCGTTGTAAGCGTGAGTACGGCGGTTCTGATCGAACTCGTTCCTGGAGACCCGGCAGTTGCCGTCGTCGGCGCCGAAGGGACCCCTGAGCAGTACGCCGCAGTTCGGGAAAATCTCGGTCTCGATCGCCCGTGGTTCGCGCGCTACCTGGACTGGCTGAATGGACTTCTACAGGGAGACCTGGGTAAGACGCTGGTGCCACCCATCCAGGATGTCTCGACCCTGATCGCTACGCGTCTTCCCGTGACGTTGGAGATCGCTGTGCTGTCGGTTCTTCTTGCGCTGGCGATTTCGATACCTGTAGGAACATGGTCGGCATACCGGTACGGTCGTGTATTCGATCGGGTTGCGTCGGGGTTGTCCTTTGCGTTGATCTCGGTTCCGAGCTTCCTGCTGGCGCTGATCCTGATCTACTTCGCGGTCTTTCGTCCCGAAGCGGTGAAGGGGCTCATACTTGCGGCCTGTGTGATCGCTACCGTTGTTCTGGCAGCGACGACGGTCGGCAGGCGGGGTGCACAATTGACCGCACAGGGACGCCGCGGCATCCGGATATTCGCACTGGGCGTGTTCGTGGTCGGTTTCGTCCTCGCGGTCTTCTTACCGGACTTTCCACGACAAGGGTTCGCTCGGATCGGTGAAGACGGTCTGGCCGAGAATCTCCGCACAATTTTCCTCCCGGTTCTCGTGCTGGGGCTCGCCGAAAGCGCTCAGCTCACGCGCCTGCTCCGCAGCGACATGGCGACCACTCTCAATGACGACTTCGTACTGGCGTCGCGCGCACAAGGGATGCCAGTACGGCACATTCTGGTCAAGGAGGCGCTCCGACCGTCGACCTTCTCATTGGTCACTGTCGCCGGCATCAGTTTCGGCAGGTTGCTCGGCGGCACAGTCATCGTCGAGACGATCTTCCGCCTCCCGGGCATGGGCACATTGATCGTCGAAAGCGTGGCGAAAAAGGAGTTCATGGTGTTGCAGGCCGCAGTGCTCGTCGTTGCCGCCCTCTACGTGCTTGTGAATGCCCTGGTCGACATTTCGTACCTGTACCTGGATCCGAGGACCCGCCATGTCCGTGTCTGAACGCATAGAAGAGCCGACCCGAGATGACGAACGATCCTCGGCCGTTACGACACTTTCTCCGGTGCATCCGGAACGTCGCAGTCCATCTATCAAAGTCTGGGTTCGACATCTTGGACTGTGGTTGAGCGTCGGATGGCTCGCTGTGGAGGTCATCGTCGCTCTCCTCGCAGACTTCCTCCCACTCGCCGAGGGCCGAAACCCGTCGTTGACCTTGGATGCTCCGATCCTTCAGCCCCCTCAAATCCTCTCTGGACATCCGCTCGGCACCGACCGCCAAGGACTGGACATCTTGAGTGGGGTGATCTATGGAGCGCGCACCTCCCTGGTCGTCGGCTTCGGAGCCGTACTCCTTGGAGTAGTGGTCGGCGGCGTCCTCGGTCTGACCGCGGGGTACTACCGGGGCAAGGTGGACGCTGCGCTCAATTTCCTCAACGATGCGCTACTCGCCTTTCCTCCGTTGATTCTCCTGCTCGCGCTCTCTTCGGTTGTTCGACCGAACATGAAGAACGTCACGCTGGTTCTCGGAGTGCTCGCTATCCCGGCGTTCTTCCGCCTGACGCGTGCCAACACGATGGCCTACTCCCAGAGGAATTTCGTACTCGCGGCGCGGGCGCTCGGTGCGCGGAGTTCACGGATTCTTGCACGCGAATTGACCCCGAACGTCTTGGCTTCGACCCTTGCGTACGCGTTCGTCGTCGTCGCCGTTCTCATCGTTGCCGAGTCCTCTTTGAGTTTCCTCGGATTGAGTATCCAGCGGCCCGAACCGACATGGGGCAACATGATCGCCTCCGGCCAGAACGACCTCGAGAAACATCCCCATTTGGTGTTCGTGCCTGGCGTTGTCCTTTTTCTGACAGTGCTCTCGCTCAACCGAATCGGCGACTGGGCGCAGCGACGTTGGGACCCACGATCACGGAAACTCTAGATTCCTGCGACGAGTGCGGAGAGCGGCTATGAGTAGAAATGCGCTACTGGAAGTGCGAGATCTGACGACCCGGTTCGACACCCCGAAGGGTTCTGTGTGCGCTGCCCTGCGTGTCAGGCTGAGTTGAGTCCAACGGTTCACAGCAATCCCGCCTGCAGGGCGAGATACGGATCAACCCGACAATGACAATTTCCAGCCT